>JANPKF010000723.1:0-5740 GCA_031425895.1 Caulobacteraceae bacterium
TGGGGTTCAGCGGCGTGCAGAGCTACGTCGCCAGCGGCAACCTGGTGTTCGACGGCGATGGGCGGCGTTGCGCCGAACTGGAGGCGCTGTTCGAGACCGAGGCGACCAAGCAGATCGGGCTGACCACCGAATGGATGTGCCGGACGGCGGAGGAGTGGAAGGCGATCCTGGCCGCCAATCCCTATCCGGAGTTCGCGGCGGAGAGTCCCAGCAAGCTGCTGGTGACGGTGTTCAAGACCACGCCTGATCCGAAGGGTCTCGAGGCGGTGCGGGCCAAGGCCGTGTTCGGCGAGACCATGGAGCTGGTCGGGCGGGAGCTGTTCGTGACTTTCCCGGAGGGGGCGGGCAAGTCGAAGCTGGGCAGCGCCGCGGCGTGGAAGCCGTTGAAGACGCCGGGGACGAGCCGGAACTGGAACACGATGGTGAAGCTGGCGGAGATGGCGGGGCGCTAGCTCACACACCTCTCCCAAAGGGAGAGGTCGGCCGCGCCGCAGGCGCGGGCGGGTGAGGGGTTACGGTGGCCGCGGGGTCACGCCGAACCCGAAGCTGCCCGGGCGGCGCAAAATCGACTGGCGCCGAAACCCCTCATCCGGCCCTTCGGGCCACCTTCTCCCTCCGGGAGAAGGAAACGCGCGCGTTGGCGCAGTCGGGCGTTACAGTCGCCCGCCCTACCGCAGGCTGGCGTTGATGTCGGACAGCGCCGCCGAGCCAGGGGTCAGGTCGGCCGTGTCCAGTTCGTTGAGCGGCGTCGAGGTGGTGCCTAGGGCGTCGTGCAGGTCCTCGGCCTCCGGATCGACATAGAGCAGCCCGGTGACCACCTCGCCGGCCGCCGCCCGCTCCTGCAGGAAGCCCATGGCGCGGATGCGGTCCGTGGGGTCGTAGTCGGCCGCCAGCTTGCGCAGGGTCAGGACCGTGCCGTCGTGTTGCTCGACCTGGATGGTCGAGCCTTCCGAATACTCGGCCGTGATCGGCGAGCGGCCGATCATCACGTCCAGCCGGTTGACCGCCTCGTTGTGCTCGCGGACCCAGTCGAAGCTCTTGGTGCTGCCGGCGTGGTTGTTGAAGGCGATGCAGGGGCTGATGGTGTCGATGAAGGCGGCGCCCTTGTGCCGGAGCGCGGCCTTGATCAGGGGGACCAACTGGTCCTTGTCGCCCGAGAAGCTGCGGGCGACGAAGGTGGCGCCCAGTTGCAGGGCGAGGCTGACCATGTCGATGGCGCTGTCGTGGTTGACGACACCCTTCTTGGACTTGCTGCCCTTGTCGGAGGTGGCGCTGAACTGGCCCTTGGTCAGGCCGTAAACGCCGTTGTTCTCGACGATGTAGGTCATGTTGACCCCGCGCCGGATGGAGTGGGCGAATTGGCCCAGACCGATGGAAGCGCTGTCGCCGTCGCCGCTGACGCCCAGATAGACAAGGCTGCGGTTGGCGAGGTTGGCGCCGGTCAGCACGCTGGGCATGCGGCCGTGGACGGTGTTGAAGCCGTGGCTGGCGCCCAGGAAATAGTCGGGCGTCTTGGACGAGCAGCCGATGCCGGAGAGCTTGGCCAGGCGATGGGGTTCAAGGTCGAGCTCGAAACAGGCCTGGACGATGGCCGCGCTGATCGAGTCATGGCCGCAGCCAGCGCAGAGGGTGGAGACCCGGCCCTCGTAGTCGCGGCGCGTGTAGCCCACGGCGTTGGGCTGCAGGGACGGGTGGGCGAATTTCGGCTTGGCGATGTAGGTCATTTGGCCATCTCGCTCTGGACCGGCGCGCCCATCAGGGCGGTGATTTCTTTGGTGATGAAGCGGGCAGTGATCGGCGCGCCCTCGTAGTGCAGGATCTTGACCAGCCGGGCCGGATCGACGCCGCCTTCCGCCATCAGCAGGGTGCGCAGCTGGGCGTCGCGGTTCTGTTCGATGACGAAGACCAGGTCATGCCGCTCGATGAAGTCGAACACCTCGCCCGGGAAGGGGAAGGCGCGGATGCGCAGGGCGTCGACATAGAGGCCCTGGGCTTCCAGGGCCGCCATGGCTTCGTCCATGGCCGGGCCGGTTGAGCCGTAGTGGATGACGCCGAAACGGGTGGGCTTGCCGGCGCGTTGTTCGACGGGCTGCGGGACCAGCGACTTGGCCGTCTCGAACTTGCGCAGCAGCCGCTCCATGTTGTCGACGTAGACCGCGCCCTCCTCGCTGTAGCGGGCGTAGCGGTCGCGGCTGGTGCCCCGGGTGAAATAGGCGCCCTTGGACGGGTGCGTGCCGGGGTAGGTGCGGAACGGCACGCCGTCGCCATCGACGTCGAGGTAGCGGCCGAAGTTGGCGCCCTCATCGAGCATCTGGGCGGTCATCACCTTGCCGCGGTCGAGCTCTTTGGCGTCATCCCATTTGAAGGGCTCGGTCAGCCACTCATTCATGCCCATGTCGAGGTCGAGCATGACGAAGATCGTCGTCTGCAGGCGGTCGGCGAGGTCGAAGGCCAGGGCCCCGAACTCGAAGCATTCGCCGGGGTCACGCGGCATCAGCAGGACGTGCTTGGTGTCGCCGTGGCTGGCGTAGGCGGCGCTGAGGATGTCCGACTGCTGGGTTCGGGTCGGCATACCGGTGGAGGGGCCGCCGCGCTGGACGTCGAAGATCACGGCCGGGATTTCGGCGAAGTAGGAAAGGCCGATGAACTCCTGCATCAGCGATACGCCGGGGCCCGAGGTGCAGGTGAAGGCGCGGGCGCCGTTCCAGCCGGCCCCGACGACCATGCCGATCGAGGCGATTTCGTCCTCGGCCTGGACGATGGCGTATTTGGCCTCGCCGGTGTCCTTGTCGACCCGCAGCTTCTCGCACCAGTCGGTGAAGCCTTCGGCGACGCTGGTCGAGGGGGTGATGGGATACCAGGCGCAGACGGTGGCCCCGCCGTAGACTGCGCCGAGGGCCGCGGCGTTGTTGCCCTCGATGAAGATGCGGTCACCGACGCCGTCGGCGGTCTTCACCTGCAGTCCGAGGGGTTTCAGGTTCTCGCGGGCGTAGGTGACGCCGATGTGGAAGGCCTCGATATTGGCCGGGATCAGCTTCGGCTTCTTGGCGAACTGCTCGGCCAGCAGGGTCTCGATGACCACGTTCTCGATGCCGAGCAGATAGGTCAGGACGCCGATGTAGATGATGTTCTTGAACAGCTGGCGCTGGCGCGGGTCGCTGTAGGCCATGTTGCAGAGCCGCTGCAGCGGGGCCCCGATGACGGTGATGTCGGACCTGAACTTGTCGGCCGGCATGGGCCGGGTGGAGTCGTAGAACAGGTAGCCGCCGGGCTCGATCTCGGCGACGTCCTTGTCCCAGGTCTGGGGGTTCATGGCGACCATCAGGTCGACCCCGCCCCGCCGCCCCATCCAGCCCTCGCCGCTGACGCGGACCTCGTACCAGGTCGGCAGGCCCTGGATGTTGGAGGGGAAGATGTTGCGGGCGGCGACGGGCACGCCCGAACGCAGGATGGATTTGACGAACAGGCCGTTGGCGCTGGCCGAGCCGGAGCCGTTGACGTTGGCGAACTTGACGACGAAGTCGTTGACAGCGGTGATTGGCACGACCTTAGACCCCCCCTCTACCGCTCATCCCGGCGAATGCCGGGACCCAGCCGCGTGATCTCGGTGGGGGCAGGCAAATCCATGAATTCCGGTCGGACGACGGACCCCTACTCACTGGGTCCCGGCATGCGCCGGGATGAGCGGAAACAAGGGGGAAACTCACCGGCATCCCCCCGCTTGCGTGGTGTTGAGCAGGAACTTCTGCATGTCCCACGCCCCCGTCGGGCAGCGCTCGGCGCAGAGGCCGCAGTGCAGGCAGACGTCCTCATCCTTGACCATCACCCGGCCGGTCGGCAGGGCGCCGGAGACGTAGAGGTCCTGGGTGATGTTGATGGCCGGGGCCTTCAAGCGTTCGCGAAGGTCCGGCTCGTCGCCATTAACAGTGAAGGTGATGCAGTCGGTCGGGCAGATGTCGACGCAGGCGTCGCACTCGATACAGGCGGGGGCGCTGAACACCGTCTGCACGTCGCAGTTCAGGCAGCGCTGGGTCTCGGCGTAGGCGAGCTGTTCGTCGAAGCCGAGCTCGACCTCGTTCTTGATCGAGCTGAGCGCCAGGGTGGTCTCCATCAACGGCACCTTGCGGCGCTCGTCGAGGGAGACGTCGTTGTCATACGACCACTCGTGGATGCCCATCTTCTGGGACGCGAGGGTGACGCCCGGCGGCGGCCGCAGGGTGACATCCTGGCCCCGACAGTAAAGGTCGATGGAGACCGCCGCCTCATGGCCGTGGGCCACGGCCCAGATGATGTTCTTGGGACCGAAGGCGCTGTCGCCGCCGAAGAAGACCTTGGGGTTGGACGACTGGAAGGTGGTCTCGCCGACCACCGGCATGCCCCATTTGTCGAAGTCGAGCACGTCGCGCTCGATCCAGGGGAAGCTGTTTTCCTGGCCGATGGCGACCAGGACGTCGTCGCATTCGAAATGCTGGTCGGGCTCGCCGGTCGGCTTGAGGGCGCGGCGGCCGTCTTCGCCAGTCTGCCAGCCGACCTTCTCGAACCAGACACCGGTCAGCTTGCCATTTTCGTGGGTGACGGACTTGGGGACCAGGAAGTTGAAGATCGGGATGCCTTCATGCATCGCGTCCTCCTTCTCCCAGGGCGAGGCCTTCATCTCGTCGAAGCCGGAGCGGACGATGACCTTCACATCCTCGCCGCCCAGACGGCGCGAGGTGCGGCAGCAGTCCATGGCGGTGTTGCCGCCGCCGAGCACGATGACCCGGCGGCCGATCTTCTCGATGTGGCCGAACGAGACGGATGACAGCCAGTCGATGCCGACATGGATGTTGGCGGCGGCCTCGGCGCGGCCTGGGACGTCCAGATCACGGCCGCGCGGGGCGCCGGTCCCGACGAAGATGGCGTCGTAGCTGTCGTCCAGCATGGCCTTGAGGCTGGTGACGTCCTGGTTGAGGACCAGCTGGGGACCGAGCGCGGTGATGTAGCCGACCTCTTCGTCGATCACCTCTTCAGGCAGGCGGAAGCGCGGGATCTGGCTGCGGATCATGCCGCCGCCCTTCTGCTCGCGATCGTAGATGACGACCTTGTAGCCGAGCGGGGCGAGATCGCGGGCCACGGTCAGGCTGGCGGGGCCCGCGCCGACGCAGGCGACGGTCTTGCCGTTCCAGACCTCGTTGGGGGTCGGCATGCGGCCGTTCAGCTCGCCCTTGTTGTCGGCGGCGGCGCGCTTGAGGCGGCAGATGGCGACCGGTTCGTCCTCGACGCGGCCGCGGCGACAGGCCGGCTCGCAGGGACGGTCGCAGGTCCGCCCGAGGATTCCCGGGAAGACGTTGGACGTCCAGTTGACCATGTAGGCGTCGGCGTACCGACCCTGGGCGATCATCCGGATGTATTCGGGGACCGGGGTATGGGCCGGGCAGGCCCACTGGCAATCGACCACTTTGTGAAAGTAATCAGGCGACTCGATATTCGTCGGTTCCAACTCCGGAACGCTCCTCTTCCCCCGCTCCCGTGTCTGAGAGAAGAGACGAAGCCGCAACCGGGCGACCACGCCCTACGCCCGCACAGAGATGCACTTAAACAGACGTTAGACCCGGGAGTCGGGGCGGGACAAGGGGGAAAGGGCCCTGCGGGAACGCTTATCGCCCCGGACCCTTCCCGGATCAGATGAATTCATCTGATCCGGGAAGGGTCCGGGGCGATAAGCGTTCCCGCAGGGCCCTTTCCCCCTTGTCCCGCCCCG
>JANPKF010000724.1:0-2245 GCA_031425895.1 Caulobacteraceae bacterium
GGCGTCGTCGCCACCCCCACGCCCGGCTTGGCCGCCGGTGGCGAGGACCACGTCGACGAGGTCATCTGGACCCGCCAGGGCCGCCTGCAGTTCGGCATCGAGCTGAAGATCGTCCAGGAGGATGGCGCCGAAGCCCCCCACGACGGCGAGACCAGCGGCGCCCTGATGGTGCGCGGCCCTTGGACCATCCAGCGCTACTTCCGAAAGGAGACGGACGCCGCCGACGCCGACGGCTGGTTCGACACCGGCGACATCGCCACCCTCGACGCCGATGGTTTCATGCGCATCACCGACCGCGCCAAGGACGTCATCAAGACCGGCGGCGAATGGATCAGCTCCATCGACCTGGAAAACATCGCCGTCGCCTGCCCGGGCGTGAAGATCGCCGCCGTCTTCGGCGTGCCCCATCCCAAGTGGGAGGAACGCCCCCTGCTGGTCATCGAGGTCCACGACGGCCACGACGTCACCAGGGAAACGGTCCTGGCCTTCCTCGAACCCCGCATCGTCAAATGGTGGATGCCCGACGACGTCATCTTCGACACCGTCCCCCTGACCGCCACCGGCAAGATCGACAAGAAGGTGCTGCGCGAGGCCTACAGGGACAGGCTGGCGGACAGCTAGCAGGAAGCCGGCAAATCCACTTGCCGTCCGCCATGATGGTTCGGCAAAGTCGTCGGCGGAAGAGCGAGGGGGACGCCATGAACCGGACAATCGGAACGCCGCGCCTGTGGGCCATCCTTGCCAGTGTCGCAGGGCTGGTCTCGCTGGGCGTCACGATCGCCTTCCGGCTGCTTGAGCCGGTCCGGACGGCGGGCCAGTGCATGTCCGACGGCGCTGTCCTGGCCTTCGAGTTCGCCCTGAAGGCTCAAGAGCTGACCAACATCTTCGGCGAGCCCACCGATCCCTGCCGGCCGCTGACCATCAACGCCGTGGACGCCATCAACCAGCTGGACGTGATCGCCTACATCCCCAGCTACAGCCTGTTCGCCATCTTCGCGGCCCTGTTCATCGCCGGCGGAAAGCTGCGCCTGCCGATCCTGCTGGCCATGCTGGCCGCCGTCGTCGCCCTGGTCGCGGACTATGTCGAGACCTTCACCCTGCTGGAGATCACCCCCGCGCTGGAAGCCCAGGCCGCCCTGCTGCCGACCTCATCCACCGCCGCCTGGGTGAAATTCGCCGCCCTGGCCGCCCACGCCCTGATCCTGGCGGCGGTCTGCCTGGAACAGCCGCCGCGCCGCTGGATCATTGGACTTCTGCTGCTGGCCCCGGCCGTCGGCGTGCTGGCCGGCTGGAGCGACGTCCGCAACATGGGCTGGCTGACCACCGGCTTCCTGCTGGCCTGGCTGCCCCTGCTGGGACTGGCGATCTGGCGGGCGGTGCGGCCAGGCATCCCGGCCGCAGAAGACAACTCCTAGGCGAACGCTGTCGCGCCGCCGTTAACTCCGTGCAGCCTGCTCAGGCGGGCGGCATGGGGGTAGAGGGTGCGCAGGACTAGAAAGCCTTGGCTGACGAAAACCAACTGGACGCTGCTGGGCCTCGCCGCGGCGGCATTGCTGGCCTGGATGGTCGTCATTGCCGCACAGTTCATTCAGAAAAGCGCCGACGATCTCGAGGCCCTGGGTTCGACTGGCGAGTTCTTTAACTTCGTCTATGGCGTACCGATCGCTGCCATTGGCGCCCTGTTCGGCATTCTGACCACCTTTGTCGCCTACCAGGTTGCGAACAAGCAGGGTGACATTCAGCTCCTCGAATTCGCCGTCGAAAAAAGCCAGATCGCGCTGCGCCTCTATCGCCGCCTGACCGGCGCGCTTGGCGAAACCCTGTCCGCCGCTGGCAAGGTCGAGGAATTGGGCCAGGCTCTCTTAGGCCGCATCAGCCGGGATATCGATCAGCACTCGTCCGCGACCGTCGAGATGCTCAGGGCCCTCGACGCCATCAATTTCGACGCCGATGAACTGTTGGAGTTCGTGAACGGCATCCGCAACCCGGACCTGCGGGGCTTTGCGATAGAGAGCATCCTGGTTCTGGCGAACTTCAAGATCGCCATCTCTTCGGTGACCGAAATCCTGACCGAAATAACTGACGACATTTTCGCCAGCCACTTCGCCAAGCAGCAAATTCTTTCATTTCGACCCGTTGACCGGCCATTGGATTATCTGCGTGCGGTCCTGCCCCCGGCTCTGATCCGTTCGAATGCCGGCAACTTCAGCAGCAATGTTCGCGACCTGTCGATGAACATGATGAC
>JANPKF010000725.1:0-9009 GCA_031425895.1 Caulobacteraceae bacterium
CCCTGCGGGTGCTGCTGGCCGAGGGGGAGGCGATGGGCGTCGTCTGGACCCCGCGCTCCGGGCTCGGCGCCTTGCCCAGCGTCTTCCTGCAGGCCGGCCGGCGGGGCGGCGCTCCAGTCGCTGGTCGGCAGGCCGAGCATACCGCCCAGCAGGCCCTTGTCCGGTCGCCGGACCAGGGCGAGCGCATCGCCCTTCGTCAACACATAGGCGATGCCGAACCGCCGGGGCCGGGCCGCCTTCTTCGTCTTGCGGGGAAAGCTGTCCTGGTCGCCGCGCACGAAGGCGGCGCAGTGCATCGACACCGGGCAGCGGTCGCAGAGCGGCGACTTCGGCTTGCAGACGGTGGCCCCCAGATCCATCAGGGCCTGGGCCCAATCCCCTGGTCTACTGACGCCGGGTCGATGGGCGTCGACGAGGCTGCCGGCGAGGTCCTTCAGGCGCGGCTTGCTGGCCGGCATGGGTTCCTCGACGGCGAACAGCCGGCTCATCACCCGCTCGACGTTGCCGTCGACGACATTGGCGGTGCGGTCGAAGGCGATGGCGGCGACGGCGGCGGCAGTATAGGCGCCGACGCCGGGCAAGGCACGCAGTCCTTCTTCGGTGTCCGGGAAAACGCCGTCGTGGTCGCGGGCCACGGCGCGGGCGCAGGCCAGCAGGTTGCGCGCCCGGGCGTAGTAGCCAAGGCCGGCCCAGGCAGCCATCAGATCACCGTCCGCGGTATCGGCCAGGTCGGTGACGGTGGGCCAGCGCCCGGTGAAGCTCAGGAAATAGGGGGTGGCGTGCGGCACGGTGGTCTGCTGCAGCATCACCTCCGACAGCCAGACCCGGTAGGGATCAGCGCGGACGCCGGCGGCATGGTCATGTGGCCGCACGCGCCAGGGCAGGTCGCGGGCGTTCTCGTCATACCAGGCCAGAAGGCGGGCGCGGAGGTCGGGGGTGTTCACGGACCGGGACCTAGCACGCGGCGCAGGTTTTTCGAGGGGCGGTGTCGGAACCGGGTTGGCAGGCCCGTCCTCAGTGGCGAAGAGAAGACAAGCCAAGGAAATCCCATGCGTCGCACACTCATCGCCCTGCCCGTCCTTGTCCTGTTGGCCACGGGTCAGACGGTCGCGGGGCCCGCCGACACCGCCCAGGCGCAGTCGGCTGCGGTCGCTTTCAGGACGCCGGACCTGCTGGCCGGGACCTACCGGATGGATCCCGAGCACACGACGATCCTGTTCCGGGTCGACCATGTCGGCATGTCGAAGTGGACCGCCCAGTTCCGCACCTTCGACGCCAGCCTGTTGCTTGACCCCAAGCGCCCCGAAGCGTCGACGGTGACGGCGGAGATCGATGTCGCCTCGCTGGACAGCAAGACCAGTCCCGCCCTCGCCTTCGACAAGGCCCTGACCGGCCCCGACTGGCTGGACGCCGGCGCTCACCCCAAGATCACCTTCAAGTCGACCAAGGTGACCATGACCGGCCCCGACTCCGCCGACATCACCGGCGATTTCACGCTCAAGGGCGTGACGAAGCCCGTCGTCCTGAAGGCGAAGTTCAACGACGGCTACAAGCCCAACGCCATGGACGGGGCCCGCATCGGCTTCTCCGCGACGAGCCGGTTCAAGCGGTCCGATTTCGGGATCAGCTACGGCATCCCCGCTCCTGGCAGCAAGATGGGGGTCAGCGACGAGGTCGAGGTCATCATCGAGACCGAGTTCACGCAAGGCAAGCCGACCGGCGAGCCAATGCCGGGCCACTAGGATCACGACCCTCCCTCCCCTTTATGGGGAGGGACCGGCGGCGAAGCCGCCAGGGTGGGGTGCTCACGTGACAGAGCGCGCGGCGTCCGACTTCCCCACCCTGCGCTGCGCGCTCTCCCTCCCCATGAAGGGGAGGGAGAGATATAGACAACCCCATGCCGCCCCGCCGCCCCCTGCCCACCGCCGAAGAAACCGCGCAGATCCTGGCGCGGCGGCGCACCAAGCCACAGCGGCGACCGCCGCCGCCGCTCGGACGGTCCCTGGCCCCGATGCTCAAGGCGCTCGACGAGCGCTTCGGCAAGGGCAGCGCCGGGCTGGCCGCCCGCTGGCGCGAGATCGTCGGCGAGACCCTGGCGCGACACACCGAACCGGTACGGGTGGTCAAGGGACGGGCGGGACAGGCCTCGATCCTGGAGATCCGCGTCGCAGGGCCGGCCGCCGCCATCGTGCAGCACCAGGCCCCCGATATCCTGGCCCGCGTCGGTATGATGCTGGGCGATGCGTCGGTGACGAAACTGCGTATCGTGCAGGGGCCGGTGAAGCCGGCGCCGGGGGCGAAGCAGCAGGTCCGCAAGCGGCCCAAGGGCCCGCTCGACGCCGCGACGGAGGCGGAGCTGGCGCAGGGGCTTTCGGAGGCGCCGGATGGTCCATTGAAGGCTGCGCTGTTGCGTCTCGGCCGCGAAGTGCTGCGGGAGCGTTGACTCACGGCGTCAGGCGCCGCATCGCGCCTTCCTATTGCCGCCTTCATACGGTCTGCAGAATCGCGTTCTACTGATCAACTGCATTTCGGGGAGCTTCGAGAGCCCATGGGTCTGTTCAACCGCCGCGCCGCCATCGGCGCCGTTCTCGCAACCGCCGCTCTGGCGCTGGCCGCCTGTGGCGGCAAGGGCGCCGGCGGCTCGATCGACGGCGACATGTCGCTGGGCGATCCCAACGCCAAGGTGAAGATGATCGAGTACGGCTCGCTCAGTTGCATCCACTGCGCCAACTGGGCCAAGGACGTCTTCCCGGCCTTCAAGACCAAGTACATCGACACCGGCAAGATTCACTACACCTTCCGGCCCTTCAAGCTGAGCCCGCAGGACAGCTACACCGCCGCCGGCGACCTGCTCGGCCGCTGCGCCGGCAAGGACAAGTATTTCGGCGTCATCGACGCCCTGTTCCACAGCCAGCAGGAAGCCTTCAGCACCGCCGGCGGGGCCAAGGCCGTGCTGTTCAGCGTCGGCGCCCAGGCCGGGATGTCGGAAGACGCCGTCCGCGCCTGCCTCAGCGACAGCAAGGCCCTGGTCGCGCTCGACAAGCGGCTGAACGAACCCAAGGCCAAGGAAGTCACCGCCACCCCGACCTTCTTCATCGGTGACCAGAAGTTCGAAAGCGAACTGCCCATGGCCGAGATCGACAAGGCCTACGCCAAAGCCGGCGGCAAATAAGGGAGACCCGAGAGCATGCCAGGCCGAAGTGTGAGCGGTTCGGGCGCCCGGGCATGCTCTCCACTCTTGAGACTAGACCCTTCTTGTCAGATTTTGACTTCGTCAAAATCTGGAAGGGTCTAGGGTCCGACCGTGCAGTTCCAGAAGCTTCGTCTTACGGGCTTCAAGTCCTTTGTCGAACCGACAGAGTTTCGGATCGAACCTGGACTCACGGGCGTGGTCGGGCCCAACGGCTGCGGCAAGTCCAACCTGCTGGAAGCCCTGCGCTGGGTGATGGGCGCCAATTCCGCCAAGGCCATGCGGGCCGGCGGCATGGACGACGTCATCTTCAACGGGGCCGGAGCGCGGCCGCAGCGCAATCACGCCGAAGTCGCCCTGACCATCGACAACAGCGACCTGACGGCGCCGGCCGCCTTCAACCATCATCCGGTCATCGAGGTGGTCCGCCGCATCGACCGTGGCGAGGGCTCGACCTATCGCATCAACGGCCGCGAGGTGCGGGCGCGGGATGTGCAGCTGCTGTTCGCCGACGCCTCGACCGGGGCCAACAGCCCGGCCCTGGTGCGCCAGGGCCAGATCAGCGAGCTGATCGCCGCCAAGCCGCAGAACCGCCGCCGTATCCTCGAAGAAGCCGGCGGCGTCTCGGGCCTGCACACCCGTCGGCATGAGGCGGAGCTGCGGCTCAAGGCGGCGGAGACCAATCTCAACCGGCTCGACGACATCATCCGCGAGCTGGACAGCAATCTGGGGCGGCTGAAGCGCGAGGCGCGGGCGGCCGAGAAGTACAAGCGCCTGTCGGCCGAGATCCGCGCCCTGCAGTCGGCGGTGCTGTTCAGCCGCTGGAGCGAGGCACGCGACACTTTGCAGCGCGTCGAGGGCGAGACCCAGACGGCCGGCGCCCTGGTCGAGACCACGGCCCGAGAAGCCGCCGCCGCCAGCACAGCCGCCATCGCCGCCGATGAGGCGATCAAGCCGCTGCGCGAGGAAGCGACGGTGGCCGCCGCCATCCTCGGCCGCCTGGCTATCGAACGCGACCGCGTGGAGCGCGAAGCCGAAGGCGCCCAGGCCGAGGTCGCCCGCCTGAGCGCCGAACTCGCCCGGATCGACGCCGACAACGCCCGCGAGGCGCACATCGTCGAGGACGCCGGGGCGGCGCTGGAACGGCTGGGCGCCGACATCGCCGCCGTCGAGGCCGAGATCGCCGCCGCCCCTTCGCGGATGCCCGAGCTGGAAGCCGAAGCCAAGGCCGCCGAGGAAGCCCGCGCCAAGGCTGACGGCGAGGTCGAACGGCTGGCCGCCTCGGTCGCGGCCGACGAGGCTCGCCGCCGGGCCGCCGAGGCCCGGCTGGACGATGCCCGTTCGCGCCTGAACCGGACGGTGCGGGCGCTGGATCAGGCCAGGTCGGAACGGGCCGCCATCGCTCCTGCCAACGATCCCGAGGTACAGGCCGCCAGGGCGAAGCTCAGCGAGGCCGAAGGCCAGCTGGCGGAGGCCCGCGCCGCCGTCGAGACCGCCGAAAACGCCCGGGGCGAGGCCGCCCGGGCCGAGCAGTCGGCACGCGACGAGATGCGCAAGCTGGAGGACCAGCTGGGCCGGCTGAAGACCGAAGCCCGGGGCCTCGCACAGCTATCGGCCCGGCCAGCCAAGAGCAGCTACGCGCCGGCTCTGGACTCGGTGAAGCCGGGCAAGGGCTACGAGGCCGCGCTCGCCGCCGCCCTGGGCGAGGACCTGGACGCGGCGCTCGACGCCAGGGCCGCCGCCTACTGGGGCACGCGCGACCTGACGGCTCCGACATGGCCTGTGGGGGCCGAACCGCTGGCGCCGCTGGTCGACGCGCCGAAGGAACTGGCCACGCGTCTGGCGTTTACCGCGCTGGTGGCCCGCGCCGATGGGGCGAAGTTGCAGGCCTCGCTGGAGCCGGGCTGCCGGCTGGTCAGCAGGGAAGGCGACCTCTGGCGCTGGGATGGTTTCGTGGCCCGGGCAGAAGCGCCCAAGCCGGCGGCGATCCGGCTGGAGCAACGTAACCGTCTGGCCGAGGCTGAGGCGGAGATCGAACGGCTGACGCCTTTGCATGAGGCGGCGGCGACGAAGGCCCGCGAGACCCAGGCCGCCTTCAAGGCCGCGGAAGCCAATCTCGGGACGGTGCGATCCGCGCCGCGCGAGATCGAGCGCACTCTGGCCGCCGCCAGAGACACCGTTGAACGGCTCGACCGGGAAGCCGCGCGCCGAGACGCCCGCGCCCAGTCGCTGGACGAGACCATCGCCCGCTTCGAGGCCGAACGGGTCGAGGCCCAGGCCGGGTTCGAAACCGCCGAAGCCGGCATCGACGGCGACGGCGGCGACAGCCTGTCACCCCTGCTGGAAAAAGCCCGCGGCGGCGCCACCGCCGCCCGCGAAGCCGCCGCCCTGGCCCGCTCCGCCCTCGACGCCGAACGCCGAGAGCGCGACGGCCGGGCCCGCCGGCTGGAAGGCCTGACCCGCGACCTGGAGGACTGGACCCGCCGCTCGGCCGCCGCCGCCAAGCGGATCGAGGCGCTGGACCAGGATCGCCTCATTGCCCAGGCGGCCATGACCCAGGCCAGGGATGCGCCGAGCCTGATCGAAGACCGCCGGGCCCGATTGATGGACGAGTTCAGCCTCGCCGAGGCCCGCCGCGACAAGGCCGGCGACGCGCTGGACCAGGCCGAGACCGACCGCGCCGCCGCCGAGCGGGCCCTGCGGGCCGCCGAGGCCGCCGCCTCCGAGGCCCGCGAAGCCCGCGCCACCCTGACCGCCCGGCTGGACGCCGCCCGGGATCGTTTCGGCGAGATCGCGGGCAACATCCGCGACGCCGCCAAGATGGAGCCCGAGGAACTGGGCCGCCGTATCGCCGAGGAGGCCGTCGCCGTCCCCAAGGACGCCGAGGGCATCGAGGCCCACCTTTTCCAGTTGGAGCGGGAGCGCGAGGCCATCGGCGCGGTCAACCTGCGGGCCGAGGAAGAGAGCGTCGAACAGACCGCCCGCGTCCAGCAGATGAAGACCGAGCGCGCCGACCTGACCGGCGCGATCGCCAAGCTTCGCGCCGGCATCGAGGAACTGAACGCCGAGGGCCGCACCCGTCTGCTGGCCGCCTTCGAGGTCATCAACGGCCACTTCAAGACCCTCTTCCAGGCCCTGTTCGGCGGTGGCGAGGCCGAGCTGCGGCTGATCGAGAGCGATGATCCGCTGGAAGCCGGGCTGGAAATCTACGCCTGCCCGCCCGGCAAGCGCCTCTCCACGATGAGCCTTATGAGCGGTGGGGAGCAGGCCCTGACGGCCAGCGCCCTGATCTTCGGCGTCTTCCTGGCCAACCCGGCCCCGATCTGCGTGCTGGACGAAGTCGATGCGCCGCTCGATGACGCCAACGTCGACCGATACTGCAACATGCTCAACGAGATGCGGCTACGCACCCAGACCCGCTTCATCGCCATCACCCACAACGCGGTGACGATGAGCCGGATGGACCGGCTGTTCGGGGTGACCATGCCCGAGCGGGGGATCAGCCAGCTGGTCAGCGTCGACCTGCTGCAGGCCGAGGCGCTGGTCGCGGCGGAGTAGAGATGAGGTTACTCGCTACGGACATCGCTCGGGACGGCGGCTCGTTGGCAGCCTTTTTCAAAAAGCGCGACGGCGAAATTCTCAGCCTCTGGCTTCAGGTCGGACCTTGGGATGAACCGTTGGCGGCGCGCTGGTATCGTGAACTGCTTGTTTCCAATCAGATGGATCCCGAGAACGGCCACCTGATCCGGCGAGGATCCATTGAGGAAACCGAATTGTTTGCTGACCTGGACCGTTTTCTGTCCGCAACCCTCTATTCATCCGAGTGGTCGCAGACCCTGCAGATCCATGGCGTTGAGTTCGTCCTCGCTCTGCGGACAGCCGCCGAAGGGCGACGGGCCTAGGCCGCGTCCGGCCGTGCGGCGATAACCCCCTCCGTTCTCGACCGTACATCCGGCGAAGCCAAGCAGCTCGCCAGCGCCTCGTAGCCCGGCGCGCCCGGGTGCGCCGCAACCAGCATCGGCGGCGCGTGGTTGGCGGGGCATAGGATCAGGGCTTCATCCGGGCCGACTTCGGTGAGATCGAGCATGGCGCTGGAACGGGTCATGGCCAGGATCGGACGGGCCGATCCGCGATGATGCAGCCAGGCAGCGAGGGCCTCCTGGGTGGCGTGGTCCAGGCCGTGTTCGATGAGGTCGATGATGAGGGGGCCGTCTTCGTCGCCCGTCAGGGCGCTGAGCAGGGCGATCAGGGCGTCGGACGGCATGGCGCCCTCCTCCACCAGCCAGGCCAGGGCCTCGTCGGTGCGGGCGCTGGGTTCGCCCACGCGGTCCAGCGCCTGGAATGTCGCGCCTGGCAGCTCCTCGGCCAGGCGCAGGGCCAGCCGGGTCTTGCCGCTGCCGAGCGGGCCGACGATCCAGGTCAGGGGTTTCAGGTCTCGCAATTCGAAGCGCTCGCCGCCCCAGGGCCAGGGAAGGTCGAAGGCGGAGGCGATGTCGCCGGCCGGGCGTGCGAGGCGGGTGAGGTCGGCGAGGCTGGGCGGACGGCCCTGGGCCAATGCAGCGCGCAGGGATCGGACCTTATCGGCTTGGGCGGCGATGGCCCGCAGGGCGGCCTCAAGGCCGGACTGATGGGCGGCGAGCGCGGGCTCCAGGCCCTCGGCGTCACCCTTCAGGACGCGCGCGACCTGGGTCAGGCTGAAGCCCAGGGATCGCAAGGCAGCGATCTCGCCGGCCCGGGCCATCTGTTCGGGGCCGTAGGCGCGCCAGCCGGCCTCGGTGCGGACGGGGGTAATCAGGCCCCGCTGTTCGTAGAGACGCAGGGCCTTGGCGGAGACGCCGAGGCGGGCAGCGGCTTCGGCGGCACTGAAGTAGCGATTCGATACGGTCACGACTCACCTCGCGGGTTGCTGGTCGTCGCATCAGTCGGGCCAGCCCCTGGGGCCGGGTCAAGGGTGGTCTTTCCAGCGCCGCGAAATCCCGTCTACTCTCCGTGCAACGTCCAGTCGGAGCCTCCTCATGAAACGCGCCCTTATCGTCGGTCTCGCGATCGCCTTCACCGCCGGGGGCGCCCTCGCCTACGACGCCGCCTCGCAGATCAAGGACCGGCAGGCCGGCATGAAGCAGATCGGGGGCAACATGAAGGGGCTCTACGACACACTCAGCGGCGACAAGGACCCGACAAAACTCAAGAGCTATGCGGCCAACATCGACGGTCTGGCCAAAAAGCTTCCCGGCTGGTTCCCGGCCGGCACCGGCCCGTCCAGCGGCGAGAAGACCAAGGCCAAGGCGGAGGTCTGGACCGACCCGGCCGGCTTCAAGGCGTCCGCCGCCGACTTCGCCGCCCAGGCCGCCAAGCTGAACGCCGCCGCCCAGAGCGGCGACGCGGAAAAGGTGCAGGCCGCCTTCGCCGCCACGCGCGGGACCTGCAAGAGCTGTCACGACAAGTATCAGGCCAAGTAGTCGTGCCGACCCTGATCTGGGACCTGCCGACCCGGCTGTTCCACTGGCTGCTGGCGGCCCTGGTGGCCTTCTCCTGGTGGAGCCACGAGGGCCATCTCGACTGGCACAGGCTCAGCGGGTTCGCCATCGCCGGTCTGCTGGTCTTCCGGCTGTGGTGGGGGATCGCCGGCAGTTCGACGGCGCGGTTCGCCGGGTTCCTGAAAGGCCCGGCGGGGATCGCCGCCTATCTCAAGGGCGGGGCGGCCGGGGCGCCGGGGCACAATCCGCTGGGGGGCTGGAGCGTGGCGGCCATGCTGCTGGTGCTGATCGCCCAGGTCGGGCTCGGCCTGTTCGCCATCAACGAGGACTTCGAAGGCGGGC
>JANPKF010000726.1:0-3303 GCA_031425895.1 Caulobacteraceae bacterium
CTGCCGTGCAACGTCGAGGAATCGATGAGCATCAAGTTCCGGACGCTGATCGAGGATCACTGCGGCGGCATCCGGGGCGGCTGGGGCAACCTGAAAGCCGTCATCCCGGGCGGCGCCTCGGTGCCGATGATCCCGGCCGAGCAGTGCGAAGACCTGTTCATGGACTTCGACGCCTTGCGCGAACTGAAGTCCGGCCTCGGCACCGCCGCTGTCATGGTCATGGACAAGGACACCGACCTGGTCCGCGCCATCGCTCGCCTCAGCTACTTCTACAAGCATGAGAGCTGCGGCCAGTGCACGCCCTGCCGCGAAGGCACCGGCTGGATGTGGCGGGTGATGGAGCGCATGGCGACGGGCGAGGCCGACATGAAGGAAATCGACACCCTGCTGGACGTCACGACCCAGGTCGAAGGCCACACCATCTGCGCCCTCGGCGACGCAGCGGCCTGGCCGATCCAGGGTCTGTTCCGCCACTTCCGCCATGAGGTCGAAGACCGGATCACCAGCTACCGGGCGGGCAAGCCGCACGTGCAGGGCGCGACGCTGGTCGCGGCGGAGTAACAGCGGGTGGTGGGGTCGGACGGCGGCCTGATCTCGCTCACTATCCTCGCCCTCATTGCGATCGCGCCGCTGATCGCCGCGACCTTTGTTGGCCGTCGCATGGGCTATCGGGGGATCGGGCTGATCGCGCCCTGGATCGTGGCGGTGGGCTTCGGCCTGCTGATCGGCCTCGGTCTCGGGCAGATCCAGCTCCAGTTCGAACCTGCCGGGCAGACGGGCGTTGCCCCGGCGAATGATGCCTCCAGCTGGGCCGCAGGCTTGCTGCTGTCGGGCTATGTCACGACCCTTGTCTACCTCATCGTCCTGGCGGCCCGCCGCCTTCCGGCCAGGCCGGCCGATTCAGCGGATGTGTTCTGACCCCCTGCAATTTGAAGTCTGGCCCGCCTGACGTCAGGGTTGCGGCGTTGGTCGACGCACGCGAATATCCAGGTCGGGATCGTTGAGGGGGTGTTGGCATTGTTCGAGGTTACTGCAAGCTACCGCGAGCTGTGGGTAATAGCCTTCTTCGCAGGGCTAGCCGCGATTCCGCTTGTCGCCTCGACCATTCTCTCCTGGCGCAGCTATCGCCGGGGCTGGTGGCTGGCGATCCCGGCTCTTCTATTCCTGACCGTGACCCCCGCCATCATCTTCATGTTCGCGCAAACAGGCCAGTTCAGGGAGACGGGCGTGCCGCCTCTGCTGGTGCTGGCCTTCCTGCTGGGCGCCTGGGCATCCCTTTGCGTTTTTCTGGTCGCCCTCGCGATTGCCGGCCCGAAGCTGCCCAGACTCGACGTCGAGGCGGTGTTCTGACCATGGGCGACAATTCTCTCACCGACTGGGCTCTGCTCGCCCTGATCGTACTGATCGCCGCTGCCCCCTTGGTGGCCTTGACTGTGATCGCCTACCGATCCGGGCGAAAAGGCTGGTGGCTGGCAGGGCCGTGGGTCTTGCTGGCAGGGCTGTGGTTGCTGTGCCTGCAGCTGTTCCACAGCGCCGGCAGGATTGGTGCGGACGATATGGCGATCACCATCCTCGGGACGGGTCTGATCGGCGCCTGGTTTTCCCTGACCTTGTATCTGGTTGCTCTCACGATCGTTGGCCCAAAGGCGGCAAGACCGGGTTCCGTAGGTCGAAACTAGGGTTGCGGCCCGAGTGCGAGGCAACGAATACTCCCGAGGGATGGCGCTGCTTCAGCGCCTGCAGGGGAGCGGCAAGTCATGCGCGGCAAGGTACTTTCGTACACGGATCTCGAAGGCACGGGCCTGATCAGCGGCGATGATGGTCAACGCTATGGATTCACGCGCGGCGATCTGGGCGGCGGCGTGCGCAGCGTCGTGCCCGGCACGGACGTCGATTTCGAGGTCGAGGACGGGTCGGCGCGCAATATCTACGTCACCACCCCGGCCTACGGCGGACTGTCAGGCGACAAGAACAAGATCGTCGCCGCGCTGCTGGCCTTCTTCCTGGGCTGGCTGGGCATCCACAAGTTCTATCTCGGCAAGACCAACGCCGGGGTCATCATGCTGCTGTGCGGCACCATCGGCTGGGTGCTGTTCGCCATCCCGCCGCTGATCGTCGGCATTATCGCCTTCGTCGAGTTCATCATCTACCTGGTGAAGTCGGACCAGCAGTTCCACGAGGACTATGTCGTCGGCGACAAGAGCTGGTTCTAGGGTGAGCGAAGAGGTCGATATCGAGGTTAGCGCCCCGCCCGAAGAGCGGTCCTGGCTGCGGTCGACCGCCTTTTGGTCGGTGGTCGGCGGCATCGGCACCGTGATCACCGCTATGACCGCCGTGGCGGCGGTGCTGGTTGCCGTCGACCAGCTGGACACCGCCCGCGAATTGCAGACCAAGGACGCCGCCTACAATAGCTGGAACAGCCTCAACACGGTGACGCTCGAGAACCCGGACCTGGCCTGTCCGAACACCGACGAGAAGTTCAAGCGGCTGATGACCGAGGTCGATCCCGAGTCGCGGCTCGGGGCGACCTGGCGGGACCGCTACACCGCCTATGGCTACATGGTGATCACCACCTCCGAGCAGATTCTGGCGATGGCGCCCGGCGACAAACGCTGGGAATTCCTGATCCGCGAGCGCATGCGCTGCCATGCCCCGGCCCTGCGCTCGCTGCAGGTCGACGGCACCTTCGATAAACGCTACAGCTGCCGCCTGCAGAAGATCATCGCCGAAGAGCTGAAACAGCCGGCCCCGACCTGCAGGGTCGAGCGGCCGTAGGGTTCAAAACGTAATAAAAACAGTAGGTTATAAGCCAACGGCACGGCAGGGCCGCGCCGGTGCGAAAGATGACGGTGTTTGGGGGAATTGGGCGGTAACTGCGAGCGTCTCGCAATCGACCCGGACCCCTTGAACCTCAACGGAAACCGGTGCACTCAGCCGCCCAATTGTTAGTCCCGGACGAACTATGCCCAAAGCCAAGGTCAACGGCGTCGAGGTCGAATTCGAGCCCGGCATGACGGTGCTCCAGGTGGCCGAGATCGCGGGGGAGGAAATCCCCCGGTTCTGCTACCACGAGCGCCTCAGCATCGCCGGCAACTGCCGGATGTGTCTGGTCGAGGTCAAACCTGGCCCGCCCAAGCCGCAGGCGAGCTGTGCCCTGCCCGCCGCCGAGGGCCAGGAGATCTTCACCCGCACGCCGATGGTCAAGAAGGCCCGCGAAGGGGTGATGGAGTTCCTGCTCATCAACCACCCGCTGGATTGCCCGATCTGCGACCAGGGCGGCGAGTGCGATCTGCAGGACCAGGC
>JANPKF010000727.1:0-9747 GCA_031425895.1 Caulobacteraceae bacterium
GGCTGGAGGCGCGGCTGTTCGGTAACGGCAAGAGCTTCCGCAACGACGGCGAGGCCACCCTGATCGTGCCGGTGGCCAGGGAAGGCCTGATCGCCGACCCGCCCCACGCCTTCGACCTCGCCGATCCGGCCGGCCAGACCGCCGAATACCGCGTCCACCTGCGCTATGAATGGATCGGCAGGACGCCGCCGGAACCGTTCAGCAAGGCCGGGGCGAAACATCCCTGGTGGCCGGTCGGCGATCTGTTCGTCGGCCCGCCACTGCCGGCCAGCGCCGATCCCGACAAGGACTGGACCTACGTCGC
The DNA here is from genome assembly GCA_031425895.1 of Caulobacteraceae bacterium. GTDB lineage: Bacteria > Pseudomonadota > Alphaproteobacteria > Caulobacterales > Caulobacteraceae > Caulobacter. The sequence goes on from JANPKF010000727.1 coordinate 305, forward strand.
CTGGGGCGCGAACGGCGCCCAGCTGAAGGCCGCAAACTACATCTACATGACCGGGAGCCAGACACCGCACCGGGCCGCGGTCGGCCTGGCCTACGAGCGCTCCGACAACGAGACCGAAGCCATCGAGCACCTCGACACCCGCGTCGCCTTCATCAAGGCCCTGTCGGCCGCCGACGCCTTCGTGCTGGTCTTCCTCACCCGGGAAAACGCCCGCCTCGGCGCCGCCCAGGTCGATACCACCCTCCTGAAAGCCCTCCCCGACCTCTCGGACCGGGCCTTCGAAGAGGCGGCCCGGATGCAGAAGGCCGGAAAATGCACTGTGACGAAAAACTAGGGTTTCCGGGCCGCCCGGGCGTGCGAACCTCAGCCAAACGCGAGGACCGCCCATGACCGACCGCATCACCCTGACCAGCCCGCACGACGGCTTCCAGTTCGAGGCCCTGCATGCGGCGCCGCAGGGCGCACGACGCGGCGGGGTGATCGTCATCCAGGAGATCTTCGGCCTCGACCAATACGTCCATGCCGACGTCGCCCGCTGGTCCGCCCTCGGCTTCGAGGTCCTCGCCCCCTCGATGTTCGATCGCGGCCAGAAGGGCTTCACCGCCGAACATGACACGGAGGGCCTGGCGGCCGGCGTCAGGCTGGCCACCGGCAACGGTCCGGACAACGCCATGAGCGACATCCAGGCCTGCGTCGACGCCCTCAAGGACAAGGGTCCGGTGTTCATCGTCGGCTACTGCTACGGCGGCACCATGGTCTGGCTGGCCGCCTCCCGCGTGAAGGGCCTCGCCGCCGGCTCCAGCTACTACGGCGGCCAGGTCGCCGGCATGGCCGGCCTGCCCCTGTCCTGCCCGGTCATCATCCACCTGGGCCGCGCCGACGCCCACATCCCCGCCGATGAGGTCAAGGCCAAGGTCACCGCCGCCCACCCCGAGGTCCCGGTCCACATCTACGAACAGAGCGGCCACGGCTTCAACAACGACGGCCGCCCGGACTCCAACCTTGAGGACGCCCGGCTGGCCCGCCAACGCACCCTGGACCTGTTCGAAGCCAACGGCGCGGCCTGATGGGCGAGACGATTCTGCTGACCAGCAGCCACGACGGCTTCAGCCTGTCGGCCTACCACGCCCCGCAGCAGGACGCCCGGCGCGGCGGCCTTCTGCTGATCCAGGAGATCTTCGGCGTCACCGACCACATCCGCGAGCTGGCCGACGGGTTCGCCGCCGACGGCTACGAGGTCATCGCCCCCGGCTTCTACGACCGGCTCGAACCGGGCTTCGAGGCCGACTACAGCCCGGAGTCTGTCCAGAAGGGCGTGCAGTATTCCAACACCACCCCCTGGGACCAGGTGGCCGGCGACTGCCAGGCGGCCATCGACCAGCTGCGGACGCGAGGCCCGGTGTTTGTCGCGGGGTACTGCTGGGGCGGGGCGGCGACCTGGCTCGCCGCCTGCCGCTGCGACGGCGTCACCGCCGCCTCCTCCTTCTATGGCCGCCGCATAAGCGAACTGAAGGACGAGACGCCGCGCTGTCCGACCATTCTGCACTTCGGCAAGACCGACGCTTCCATCCCGCCTGATCGCATCGAGGAGATCCGCAGCCTGCATCCGGACCTGCCGATCTACCTCTACGACGCCGGCCACGGCTTCTTCTCCGACCGCCGCACCGACTACCATCAGGACTCGGCGAAACTCGCCCGCCTGCGCACCCTGCAGCTGTTCCACAGGTCGGCCGGCAGCAAGAGCGAGGAGTAGGCCTACTGCGGGCCGAGGCCGCCCTCGACCGGCCATTTGGTGTCACCGACCCGTTTGAGGTTGATCTCCATGAACTGCATGCCGGTCCCGCCGTTTGGCACATACTCGCCCTTCTCGACCCAGGTCCCGTCCTTGATCACAGCGGTGTAGCGGATCACGGCGTTTGGCCCGGCCGGGATGGTCCAGATGAAGCCGTCAGCGGTGGTCTGGAACGGGAAATCGCCCTGATAGCCCCGGGTATAGGAACGCATGGTCAGGGTCTTCTTGTCGGGGTCGTAAGCGATCTGGGCAAAGGCGTTGAACACCGGCTTACCGTCCTCGAAACCCCGCCCCTCGATCACTTTCACCGTCCCGTCCAGCATGCTGCCGACCCGTTCGGTCTGCACCAGCACGGTGCGCTTGCCGGTCCGATCTGCGATCCAGGCCGTACCCCGCCATTCCCCGTCGATGCGCGACAGGGGCGCCAGGGCGGTCTTCTGCTCCGCCATGCGGGCGCCGATGGTCGCCTCGTCGGCCTGCTGGGCCATGACGGTCCCCGCAGCCCCAAGGGCGGCGATAAAGCTCAAGGTAATGAACAGACGGCGCATGGGCGCTCCTCCCCAAAGGATTGAGGCAGTTACTTTGTCTTGCAAAGTTCTCTACGTCAAGCGGCTTTGCGAGATCGCCTCGGTCTGGGCTTGAGCGCTCCCTTGGGCTTGCCGGCCTCTGCCCGACGGACCAGTGCCTGCCGGATCACGATCGCAACAGGGATCAGCCAGTAGGCCACGCCCGGCAACCAGGGCGCCTCGCGCATCGGTCCGAAGACCGCCAGCAGGGCCGAGATCAGCCCGGCCAGACTGCTGATCAGCCAGATCACCGCATAGTCTCCGGCCTGCTTGCGATGCGCCGCGTCGGCCCCCAACAGGTCGCCCCTGCGGGCGACGTGGGCGAACAGGCCCACGAACAACAGCCCAAGGAAGGCAAAGCCGAGGCCATAGAGGAAGAACAGGTCGGAGAGGTCGCTGATCGTCCGGATCAGGGTCGAGCCGGGCAGCCGTCCATCGGAAATCCAGTAGAATCCCGAGCTGACCAGCATGCGCAGCGGGAAGACATAGACCAGCACCGAAAAGACGATCGCCAGGCTGAGGAGGGTCGAAAGACCGTCCCTTCGGGGCGCCATCCGTCCGTAGTCACGATGGGCCATCCAGAACAGGGCGATCAGCATGAAGGCCGCCGCCGAGGCGGGGATCTGCAGCAGGGCCTTCTTCAGCCCGTCGAGGGTGGCGGTGGTGTCGGCCCCGGCGACCAGCAACAGGGTGACCGCGAAGGCGAAGGCGGCGTCGACGAAGGCGTCCAGCCGCTTGCTCTCGGTCGTCCGCACCATGCTCGCGTCGGTCATGGCCTGCCCCTTCGCCCGTCCCTACCCCTTGCGTAGCGCGCGACCGGCGATGACGTCCAGCTTCGCGATCATCGCCGGGTCACGGGCGTCGGGAGCGGTGATGATGGCGTAGTCGAGGTTGCTGTCGATCGGCGAGGCCTCCCGCACGCCAGGCAGCGCGCCGGCCAGGGCCGCTACCAGATCCCGCGCCATGGCGGCGTTGGCGGTCAGCACCGCCAGCACGTCGGTGACCTCGACCCCCGCCTCGTCCTCGCGCCAGGCGTCATAGTCGGTGACCATGCCGACGCAGGCGTAGGGCAGCTCCGCCTCCCGGGCCAGCTTGGCCTCCGGCATGCCGGTCATGCCGATCACCTGCGCGCCCCAGCTTCGATAGAGCCGGCTCTCGGCCCGGGTCGAGAACTGCGGCCCCTCCATGGCCAGGTAGGTGACGCCCTCGGTCACCGCCGCCCCGACCGACCGACCGGCCTGCGCGGCCAGGCGCGACAGGCGCGGGCAAACCGGCTCGGCCATCGACACATGCGCCACCAGCCCCTCGCCGAAGAAGCTGCTCTCCCGGGCGAAAGTGCGGTCGATGTACTGGCCGACGGTCGCGAAGGTTCCGGGGCTCAGGTCCTCGGCCAGCGATCCCACGGCGGAAAGCGACAGCAGGTCGGTGCAGCCCAGCTGCTTCAATGCGTGGATATTGGCCCGCGCGTTGAGCCCGGTCGGCGAAATCGCATGCCCCGGCCCATGGCGCGGCAGGAACGCCAGGCTGACGGCGCCCAGCCGCCCGGTGACGATGGGGCCGGAGGGCGGGCCGAACGGCGTCTCCGCCTCATGGGTCTGGCGCCCGTCCAGGCCCGGCAGATCATAGAGACCCGAACCGCCAATGACACCGAGCATCCAGCCGGTCATGACGCCTTCGGCCTGGCGAAGGTCCGCAGAATCAGCAGTATCACGCCCGCCACCAGCAGGCTCACGGCCAAGGTGACCCCCATCCGAAGCACATTCATCGCCCACTCGGGGCGGGCGATGGCGATCAAAAAAACCGACCCGAGCGCGGCGAACACGCCGCCGCTCAGCACGGTCGTCCAGGCCGGCCATCGCAGCTTTCGGCCCAGCAGGACACCGCACAGCGCCAGCGTCCAGAGCACCGGATCAAAGAGGCTGCTGAAGAGATAGCCGACCGCGTAGAAGAGCGGCCAATCCTGCCAGTACATGTCGCTACCCCGTAATCGCCGCCGCGTCCTTCTCACCCGTCCGGATACGCAGCGCCTGTTCCAGGTCGAGCACGAACACTTTGCCGTCGCCGATCTTGCTGGAATTGGCCGCGCCGACGATCGCCTCGATCACCGCCTCGACAATATCGTCCGACACCGCGATCTCCAGCTTCACCTTGGGCAGCAGCTTCACCTCGTATTCGGCGCCGCGATAGACCTCGGTCTTGCCCTTCTGGCGGCCGTAACCGCGCACCTCGGTGACCGTCAGGCCCGAGGCGCCGGCCTCGGTGACGGCGTCGAGCACCGCGTCCAGTCGGCTGGGCTTGATGACAGCGACGATCATCTTCATGGCGCTTATCCTTCCGGGTGACACTTCAAGAACTAGGCTCGCGGGGCCTTGCCGTCAAAGGGCTTGGCTTGCGAAACGCGCCCGGCCGGAGCCGGCGCCAGGATTCCGGGCGCCCGGCTGCGGATCCTCGCCCTCGAGCCGCGCGGCTTGACGGCGAAGGTCTGCTTCACCGCCTCCATCAGGATCACCCCGGCGAACCCCGGCCACAGCCGCGCGCCGACCTGCTCGAAACCGTCCGCCCAGCGCGCGGCCCAGGCAAAGGGCGGCGCATAGAGGGCCCGCGTATAGCCGGTCGGCTCCAGACCCGCCTCGCGCAGCAGGTCCTCCAGCTGGCCACGGGTGAAGGGCCGGCCATGCCCGAACGGCGTGCCCTCGGCATTGGACCACAGCCCGTTGCGCGCCGCCGCCGCCACGATCACCCGCCCCGACGGCGCCAGCACCCGGCAGATCTCGCTGAGCAGGGCCGGCGCGCTCTCGGTCTCCTCCAGCGCGTGAACGCAGAGGATCCGGTCGAACAGCGCATTGGCCAGCGGCAGGGCGAACTCGTCGGCCAGCACGGTCAGGTTCCCCCGCCCGCCTGGCCAGACCTCCACCCCCTGCTGCGCCGGCATGGCGGCGATCACCCGCCGGGCCCTGGGCCGCAGGGGATCGAGGAAGGGCGTCGCATAGCCCAGCCCCAGCACATCCAGGCCCGCGGCGTCGCCCCAGGCCTCGACGACCTTGCGGCCGAGCATCTCACGCGCCGCCCCGCCCCTGGGCGAGGCATAGAAGGCGCGAAGTTCCAGCACGTCGCGACGCATTGCGTCTCCCGTTCCCTAGTCTGGACAATGTAAGGTGTCCGAAGCGGCGGCGTCACCCGCCCCGCATTGAATCTCAGTTTGAGGCCAAGGCATGACCCTGACCGTCCGGCAGTTCCCCTGCCTGTCCGACAACTACGGCTTCCTCGTCCGGGACGACGCCACGGGCCAGGTCGCCTGCATCGACACGCCCGACGCCGACGCCATTAAGGCCGAACTCGCCAAGGCCGGCTGGACCCTCGACCTGATCCTCAACACCCACTGGCACCCGGACCACGCCGGCGGCAACGAGGCCCTCAAAGCCGCAACGGGCTGCACCGTCGTCGGCCCGGCCGAAGTCTCCCGCATCGCCGCCCCCGACCGCGTCGTCGTCCATGGCGACCATGTCATGCTCGGCGAGACCCGCTTCGACGTCATCGACACCGGCGGCCACACGCTCGGCCACGTCACCTTCTTCGACGCCGCCGACCAGATCGCCTTCGTCGGCGACACCCTGTTCGCCCTCGGCTGCGGACGCCTGTTCGAGGGCGACGCGGCCCAGATGTGGGCCAGCCTGCAGCGCATCACCGACCTGCCGGACGACACCACCGTCTACTGCGCCCACGAGTACACCGCCTCCAACGCCCGCTTCGCCCTCTCGGTCGACGACAGCGCCGCCCTGAAGGCCCGGACCGAAGACATCTTCGCCGCCCGCGAGCGCAACGAGCCGACGGTGCCCACCACCATCGCCCTGGAAAAGGCCACCAACCCCTTCCTGCGCGCGCCGCTCCTGCGCCCCGACATCGCCGACCCGGCCCAGGCCTTCGGCGCCGTCCGCGCCGCCAAGGACGCGTTCAAGGGGTGACCGACGCCCCAGGCATCACCGCCCCCGAGATCATCAGCCTGCTGGAACTCGCCCCCCATCCCGAGGGCGGCTGGTTCAAGGAAACCTTCCGCGACGAGCCCGGCCCCGACGGCCGCGCCCTGTCGACCGCCATCTTCTTCCTGCTGCAGGCCGGAGAGGAAAGCGCCTGGCACCGCATCGACGCCGTCGAGGTCTGGCATTTCTACGATGGCGCCCCGCTGGCCCTGAAACTGGCGCGTCAGGGCGAACCGGCCGTCACGGTCATGCTCGGCAAGGATCTTGATCGGGGCGAGAAGCCCCAGGTCGTCATTCCCTGCGGCGTCTGGCAGAGCGCCGTCTCAACCGGCGACTGGACCCTTGCCGGCTGCACGGTGGCGCCGGGCTTCGACTTTTCGGGATTCGAGATGGCCGTGCCGGGCTGGGCGCCTGACGAGACCTGAAGCCCGATCCGACGAGGTTGGCAGGCTACCCCAGGACGTGTCGCCACTGCGTCATAACGCCCGATGGCATCCAGGCGCGAAATCCTCGAAACGGGTCGCACAGTTTGCAGGGGCCTACCTTTCATGTCCGACTGGGGATCCGATCCCGATGCCCGACGCAGGCTGCAGCGTCTGGTCTTCCGCTGTGCGTCCGACTATCTGCTCGACGAGATGGGTCTGCTGACCGGTCGCCACGACGGCGACGTCATTCGCGCCGTCGTCCACCTGGCCCTGGTCCAGGCGTCGGCCGATCCCGGGCGCGGCATTTCCATCCGGGCCCTGGCCCGCTCCCTGAACCTGCCCTTCGAGACGGTCCGCCGAAAGGTTCGCGAGCTGGAGGACAATGGGCTCTGCATCGCCGCCGCGGACGGCCGGCCGATCGCCGCCCCGATGGACGCGGCGCAGGCCCGGGCCGAGGCTGTTCGCGTCGGTGACGGCTTCGCTCTGCTGCTCGGCAACCTGGCCGCCCTCGGCGTGGGCGCGACCACCTTCCATGGCGATCAGGTGGCGCCGGCGGTCGCCGATCAGGAGCAGGCTCAGCTGGCCGCTCACCGGTTGATCCACAACTACTTCCTGCGAACGCTCGAGGCCGGCGTCGGGCCGCACGAGACGATGTTCAACGCCCTGATCTTCGCCGCCGCCATGTCGGCCAACGCGGAGCGCATCACCTACGACCCCGACCTGGCCTTGCTCTACGCCGCCGCCGACACGCCGCCGCCGGACGGCCTGCGGCGCCCGGCCAAGCCGCGCGAGATCGCTGAACGCCTGAACCTGCCCTATGAGGTGGTCCGGCGCAGGCTGGTCGAATTTCATCAGCGGGGCTGGGTCGCCAAGGTCGGATCCGGCTACATCTGCACCGTCGAGCGGATGCAGCAACCGGAGCTCCTGGCCGGCGCCTACACAATCGTCCAGCGCCTGGGACAGCTTGTCCAGGCCGTGGCCCAGACCGGCCTGATTGTCCGAAGCTGAGGGTGTCGCCCTGGTCAGGCGGCGAGCTGCCGAGCTCGGAACGCCTGACCAGGGCCCTGCCCTCCCCCCGGAAGGCGGAGCGCAAGCTGTCCCCGAAATGGTCAGTCGAAAAGGGCTCGGTGACCCGCATTGAGGAATCCACTCCTCAATTCGGGGGTAGTGTTACCCATGAGACACCCTTTACCGCGCGGCGGCGAAGGCGATCCGTTCCGACGAGGGCCGTCCGCTGATCCCGAGGCGCGGGGTGACCACCACGATCAGCACCCCCTGACGCAGGATGACTCCCGGCCGCGGGCCTTCGGTCAGGAACACCAGGTTGACCCGGCGCAGCTGGGTCTGGCCCTGCGGCGTTCCCGACATCCGCACCAGGCCGTCGGCCGCCACCAGGGCGGCGTCGGCGATCAGGGCCGAGGAGGCGGTCGAGGCTTCGGCCTGGAAGGGAATCTGCCGCCGCGCCGCCTTGCTGACCACGGCGCTGGCGCCGAGCAGCCGACGGATCAGCGCCTTGGGATCGACCGGCGTCAGCCGGATCGGCCGCGACTCGCCCGACAACGCCGCGGCGGCGCCCTCACGGCGTTCCGGCGTAAACAGGATCAGGCCGCCGACCTTGGTGTCGCGCAGCACCACGCGGCCGGCGTCGTTCTTGTAGAGGGTGTCGCCCCGCGCCCCCGTGTGCGGCTCCAGCACCCAGATCTCGTTGCTGCCGTCGAAGCGCAGCATCGGCTTGGCCGTCGAGCGGTCGAGGGTGAAGGCCTGGCCGGACTCGGAGACATAGCGGGCCACCGGCGGCGGGGCCGGGCGGTTCTCGGGCTTGCCGGGAAACAGCATGTCGCCCAGCGATCCGAACGGCGATTGGGACTTCGGCTGCGCGTACACGCCTGGCGCGGACACTCCGACGATCATCGCCGCCAGCGCCAACGCGGCGGCTGGATATCTCGCACCTCTTAAGGCCATGCCCCGGTATCTGCACTCCGACTGGGGCGAATCTTGGACTGGGAAGCGGCGGCGATCAAGGCAGTGTTGGCTGTGGCAGAACCGCAACAATCCTTCTCCCGCTTGTCGGGAGAAGGTGGCCCCCGAAGGGGGTCGGATGAGGGCAGCACCAGCGGTTGAAAAATGGCGATCGCTTTGACCGCGCCAGACCGAGAACAGGCGGCCAAAGCCGGCGCTGCCCTCAACCGTCGGCCTGCGACCGCCACCTTCTCCCGACAAGCGGGAGAAGGGACTCTGGCGACTCACGCCGCCAAATACTGCCCGCCGTTCAGCGTAAACGTCGCCCCGGTCACGAACCCGGCCCGCTCGCCGGCCAGGTAGGAGACCATGTCGGCGATCTCCTCGCCCTTGCCGAGGCGCCCGACCGGGATGCCGGCGATGATACCGTCCAGCACGTTCTGCGGCACCGCCGAGACCATCTCGGTGTCGATATAGCCCGGGCAGATCACATTGACGGTGATGCCCTTCTTGGCGTTCTCGAGCGCCAGCGCCTTGGTGAAGCCGATCAGGCCGGCCTTGGCAGCGCTGTAGTTGGTCTGGCCGACCTGGCCCTTCTGGCCGTTGATCGAGGAGATGTTGATCACCCGGCCCCAGCTGCGCTCGCGCATGCCCTCGATGACCGGGCGGGTCATGTTGAAGGCGCTGTCCATATTGACGCGGATGACTTCGCCCCACTGCTCGT
>JANPKF010000728.1:0-1996 GCA_031425895.1 Caulobacteraceae bacterium
GGGCAAAGGCCTGTGCGGGCTGGAAGGCGACGGCGCCGGCGAGGCCAAGGCCGAGCACGGCTCCGAGGGCGGTGCGGACCAGATCGGAGGCGCGCGTCTTCAGGCGGTCGGAAACGGTCATGGAAACACTCCGTGGAAAAGGTAGAAGGCGGTTGTGTGAGGAAGGCTCAGTGCATGCCGCGGCGGGCGGCGGCGATGATCGAGGCGATGAAATAGACACCCATCAGAATGCCCATCAGACCCCAGCCGGAGACGGTATCGACCAGCCCCAGCCGTTCGGCGGCGGCATAGACGAACAGGCACAACTGCAGGGCCCAGAAGGCCAGGGCGCTGGTCTCGAGCATGACCCGCCGGAGCATTTCATCGGCGGCGCGCCAGAGCATCAGATTGGCGACGCTCTGCAACACCAGAAGGACCACGACGGTGCCGAAGATCACCTCCGGCGTCGCCACGGCGGTTCCGAACATGGGCAGCAGGAACAGTGTGCCCGCGAGCAGCATGACGGTCACCTGCAACACACCGCAGCCCCTGGGCACGGTTGACGGACGGGTCGCGACCACGAAGGCACTGATCAGGCCGGTGGTGATCGTCATGACGGCCATGAGCAGGGCGAGTTCGTCCTGCCAGACAGTCTGGACGTCGCCCATCAGCGTACTGATGCCGTAGCCCGCGAGGCCACCGAGGACGGCAAGGCCCACCAACAGGGCCGCCTTGCGCAGGAGGGATGTGCGGGGGGTTTCGAGACTGATGGTCATGGCTCAGTCCTCCGTGAAGATGGATTCAATGGGTTGGCCGAACACCTTCGCGATGCGGAAGGCGAGCGGCAGCGACGGGTCGTAGCGGCCGGTTTCGAGCGCGTTGACGGTCTGGCGCGAAACGCCGAGGGCGTCGGCCAGGTCGGCCTGGCTCCAGTTGCGTTCGGCGCGGAGCACCTTGAGGCGGTTGTTCATGACGCCGCCCTCACCGGTGCTTCAGCCACCAGCCGGCCCAGGCCAGGGCATAGCCGGCCAGCTGGAACAGGCCCAAGGCCATCATCCCCGAGACAAAGATGTCGGTGGGGTTCGAGCCGAAGCTGGAGGGCAAGAGTTGGGCCTCATTTCGCGCCATGAGGGTAAGCAGCACCACCCCGCCCACGGCCATTCCGCCGGATCCGCCCCACCACCAGGCCCAGTTATGGGCCTCGCGGGCCGCTTCATCGATACCGCGCCACCACCAGAGACAGGCCGCCAGCCCGACAGCCATCGCCGCGGAGAGTGTGGCCACGGTCACGGTCAACCCGAGGACGCCGGGCAGTTCGCCGAAGATGGCGCTGCTGGCGCCGGCAACGGCGGCGACCAGCGCGGTCCCAGCGAGGGTCACGACATATCCCTTGAGGCCCAAGGGGCGCTTCGGCTTGCCGCTGGGGTTCATGACAAGGCTCCCTGTCGATTTGACAAGGGTGTTTTACATCAGCACGCCGCGATGTCAAGCGTCCTTGTCCAGGATGAGATCAGGGGCGTGACGGGGGCGTCGTCAGGCTGGAGGCAAGGCTGTCGGTCGGGCTTCGACGGCGACCAGTTCCGGCCGGCTGAGGGCGCGCGGCGACTGGTCGACAGGCGACAGCTCCGGCAGTTCCTTGCCTTCATGATCGACCTGAAGGTCCTCAAACCGGCGGGCCGAGACCATGACCTGGCTCTCGAGCGAGCCGACGAACTGATTGTATTTGCCGACGGCCGTATCGAGGGCGCGCCCGACGGCGGCGGCGTGCCCGCCCATGACCGAAAGACGCTTGTAGAGTTCCTTGCCCAGTTTCGCGACGTCCTCAGCGTTCTTGGCCTGCTCCTCGGCGCGCCAGCCGTAGGCGACGGCCTTGCACAGGGCGAATAGGGTGGTCGGGGTGACGATGACCACGCGCGAAGCCATGGCCGTGGTCATCAGATCGGGCTCGTGATCGAGGGCCGCCGCGAGGAAGGCGTCGCCGGGCACGAACATGGCGACGAAGTCGGGGCTGGGCTTG
>JANPKF010000729.1:0-1789 GCA_031425895.1 Caulobacteraceae bacterium
CCAGATCGCGGCCGGCGTCGACGCGCGTGACCCTGGCGCCCAGCCGTTCGAGAGCGTCCGCGCAGGCCTTGCCCGAGACAAGGCTGACCTCCCGCTCGGAGGACAGCCCGCCCAGCAGGACGGCGACGTGGTGGCCGGCGAGCTTGCCGCTCATTTGCTGGCCCCGACGGTGCGCAGGTCGATGTCGCTGTCGGCAATCAGCCACAGGATGGAGACCCAGACCGCGACGTTCTGCTTCAGCTGAACGGGGTCGACCTTGTCCAGCGTGTCGTCCGGCGAGTGGTGCAGGTCGAAATAGCGCAGGGCGCTCTGGCTGAGCTGCATCACCGGCACGCCGGCGGCCTGCAGGCCTTCCGTGTCGGAGCCGGCGAAGGCCGCCGGCTCGCGGCTGACGATGACCTTCAGCGGGGCCATCAGGGCCGGCAGGTCGGCCATCCGGGGGTCAGCGACGGCGCCCTTGGGCAGGGCGATGCGGTAGATGGCGTCAGCGCCGAGATCGCTCTCGCCGGCGACGACGAAGTTCGCCAGCCTGTCCTTGTGGGTCGCGGCGAAGGCGTCGCTGGATCCACCGCGCTCCTCGCTGCCCCACATGACCACGCGGATGGTGCGGGCCGGATGGCGCGGCAGGTCGCCGATCAGCTTGGCGGCGGCGGTGGTGATGCCGATGCCTGAGGCGTCATCGATGGCGCCGGTGCCGACGTCCCAGCTGTCGAGGTGACCGCCGATGACCAGCACCTCGTCAGGCTTCGACGACCCGACGATATCGCCCGAGATGTTCCAGGCGACGTCCTTCTCGTCGACGCTCGAGGCCATGTTGAGCTTGATCTTGACCGGCCCCTTGGCGGCCAGGCGCTCGAGCAGCTCGGCGTCCGGCACGCCGATGGCGGCGGCGGGGATCTTGGCCACGCCGTCTGCATAGCTGGTGCCGCCGGTGTGGGGGCTGCGCAGGTCGGAGGTGGAAATGGAGCGAACGAGATAGGCGATCGCGCCGCGCTTGGCCGCTTCCGACGGGCCGGCGCGGCGGGCGATGCCGGCCGCGCCGTAGCCCGAACCGTCCAGGGTGCGGACCATGGGGGCGGTGACGACGGCGATCTTGCCCTTCAGCGAGCCTTCCGGAGCGGCCAGCAGGTCGGCATAGGCCGGGAAGACGACGATCTCGGCCTCAATGCCTTTGGCCGGCGTGGGGACCGAGCCGCCCAGGCCGATCATGGCGATCGGCCAGTCGTAGGGGGCGACGATGGCGGCCGATTCAGCACCGCGGGTCCAGCTCGGCTTGGCGAATTCCTCGACCTTGATGTTGGTGAAGCCGAGGCGTTCGAAGGTCTTCACCGCCCAGTCCTTGGCCCGCTCCATGCCGGGCGAGCCGACCAGGCGCGGACCGATGTCGGTGGTCAGGGATTCGGTGAGGTCCCAGGCCGTGGTGTCGGAAAGGGCCTTGTCGCGCAGGGCGGCGGCCGTCTCGTAGGTAGGCTGACGCTTGGTTTGGGCGAGGGCCGGCGTCTGGGCCGCCACGGGCAGGGTGCTGGCGAGAAGGGCGAAGCCGGCCGTGAAGGCGAGGAGCTGTTTGCGCATGATCGCCGGGTGCGACAGCCGGCCTTGCAAGTCAAGTGAAGGGTACGGGCAGTGTGCGTCCTTCGACACGCGGCCTGCGGCCGCTACTCAGGATGACGCCCTTTGGTGCGTTTCACAGATTTGCGTCATCCTGAGTAGCCCGCGCCAGCGGGCGTTTCGAAGGACGCACAAGCCCTACGGCCGCCCGATCCGCTTGATTTCCCAGTCCAGCTGGACA
>JANPKF010000730.1:0-2034 GCA_031425895.1 Caulobacteraceae bacterium
ACCCGCGAGCGCCGCATCGTGCGCACGACCGAAGAACTGCTGGAAGGCAAGAAGCGTCCTTGCTGCTGGGCCGGCTGTATCCACCGCACCGACAAGGCCCCCAGCGCTTGGCAACAGGCGGTGCTGATCGACGGGAAACGGCGTGGGCCCTAGCGACGGCAGCCCGCCAGCCTGCCGCGCAGCATCGCCCGGCGCTGCACCCTCTCCCCCAACCCCGTCCGATTGCCTATACCGACCCCATGCCCCAAAGATCCCGCGCCGCCCTGCTGTCTGGCTATAGCCGTTTCCGCGAAGAGCACTGGCCCGAGGCCAGGGCCCAGTACGAGGCCTTGGCCCTTGAGGGTCAAAGGCCGCACACGCTCGTCGTCGCCTGTTCCGACAGCCGCGCCGACCCGGCCCTGATCTTCGACACCGCCCCCGGCGAGCTGTTCGTGGTCCGCAACGTCGCCAACCTGGTCCCCCCCTATGAGCCTGATGGCCTGCTGCACGGCGTCTCGGCGGCGCTGGAGTTCGGGGTCAAGGTGCTGAAGGTGGCGCGCATCATGGTCATGGGACATGCAAGGTGCGGCGGCGTGGACGCCATGTTGAACGGCTCACCGGCCGACTGCCAGGACTTCGTCGCGCCCTGGGTGGCGCAGGGCGCGCCGGTGGTGCGGCGCGCCTGTGAGGGGTGCCCGCCTGATGAGGTCGAACAGGTCGCCGAGGAGGCCGTTGTCCGCCTCTCGCTGGACAACCTGCGCACCTTTCCCTGGATCGCCGAGCGCGAGGCCGCGGGAACCCTCGTGCTCAGCGGCGTCCATTTCGGCATCGCCGACGGCATCCTGCGGGCGCTCGAAGGCCCCGGCCGGTTCGAGGCACTGGATTGAAGTCCGAGCGCATCGCTCGCATCAGGGAGCGAAGCGTGGCAGATCGCGTTGAGGTCTTCGGAGCGCCCAAATGACACCCAATCCCCACGCCAATCCCATTCCGAACATCCTGACCGGCCTGCGGCTGGTCGCCGGGGTGATCATGTTCCTGATCCTGGCGGGGGCGGCGCCCCAGGGCATTCCGTTCCTGTCCGAATATCTGAGCCCCGACGACCAGTTCCGCTTCGGCCGCACCGCCTTTGTCATCTTCGTGGTCGCGGCCTCAACAGACTGGGTCGACGGCTTCCTGGCGCGGCGCTGGCACGCCACCACCCGCTGGGGTGCCATCCTCGATCCGATCGCCGACAAGATCCTGGTCACGGGCGCCATCCTGGGCGTCCTCGCCTGGGGCGCCCTGCCCCAGATCGCCATCCCCTGCGGCCTGATCCTGTTTCGCGAGTTCGCCGTCTCCGCCCTGCGCGAGACCGTCGCCGGCAAGGTCAAGCTGCCGGTCACCCTGCTGGCCAAGTGGAAGACCGTGATTCAGATGGTGGCGCTGGGCTGTCTGCAGCTGGTGCTGCTGTGGGACGGCTTCGGCCTGCCGCTGGAATGGCAGCCGCATTTCCAGACCTTCGCCTACATCCTGATCTGGATCGCCGCCATCGTCACCGTCTGGACCGGCTGGCAGTATTTCGTCAAGGCCCGGCAGAAGATGAGCCAGGTCTAGGGCGCGGCTCCAGAGGCGGGCGCGCTCCCTGTCCCGGCTGGCGCGGCTGGGAGGTGATTGGAGGCTGGTGATTGGTGATTACCGCTCACCTGAAGGCGGAAGGGCGGCGCTGTTCGAGCTAATGCAACGGCGGCGGCCAGCCACCAGTCACCAGCCACCCATCACCCTGCGTCAGCGCACCCCGAGCTCCGCCACCAGCCCCGCCATCCCGTACACATCCCGCAGGGCCGTGGTCACCGCGCCCGTGGTCACGATCACCGAGCGGTTGACGTTGCGGTCATAGCCATAGGCGTTGCGCTGGGTCAGGACGGTGGAGTCGAAATTGGCCCCCAGAATCTCTCCGGCCGCATTGACCACGGGCGAGCCCGACGATCCGCCGATGGTGTCGGACGACACCGCCATGTTCAGTACCGTATCGCCGTCGATCCGCCCGCGCGCGGCCAGCAGCCTCGGGGCCACATC
>JANPKF010000731.1:0-3221 GCA_031425895.1 Caulobacteraceae bacterium
GTAAACGATAATCGCAAACGCGCGATGGGTCGCAAGGTCATACACGCACTCGGTGGCGATGCCCGCGGCAAACGCGTCGCCATTCTCGGCTTGGCTTTCAAGCCGAATACCGACGACATGCGCGACGCCCCCAGCCTCGACATCGTCCCGGCCCTGCAGGCCCTCGGCGCCACCGTCCAGGCCTACGATCCGGAAGGGCACGAGGCCCGCCAGATGCTGAAGGACGTCGCCTTCAAGGACGGCCCCTACGATGCCGTCGAGGGCGCCGACGCCGTCGTCATCATCACCGAATGGGACGAATTCCGCGCCCTCGACCTCGACCGCGTCAAGCTGCTGATGCACGCCCCCGTCGTCGTCGATCTGCGCAACATCTACCGCCCCGACGAGATGCGCCGGCGCGGGTTTGAATACAGCAGCATCGGGCGGAGCTGACCTCTACCGTCATCCCGGCCGTAGCGCGCAGCGCGAAGAGCCGGGACCCAGGGGCCGCCGCGGATGCGCTTCCGCGGACGCAAGCGCCGGCGCAGTGACCCGGCCGTTTGGCCGGCGTCGGACCGCCGATCCGGGCCTGCCGGCGCCCCGATGAATATGTCTAGACATATCCATTTTCGCTCCTTTCCACAGGCGCCGCAACGCGCCGCATCCATGGCCCACTTCGCCCCCCGCTTTGCCGCAAGCTCTCACCGCCCCTCCCCCACCGTTTCCCCACCTCAGCCCCACCCGTCCGCCGCCCCCGGCCCGCCACCGCCCTCTGGCAGTCCCTGCAAATTCGCCGCCGATGGCCCCACGCTTCCCTTTTCACCCGCCAATCACGTTATGATGGTGGGCCGCTTCGATAAGGCCCGTCGGCCGGCCCACCTCCCGGAGACCGACTTGCCGACGTCGACCACGACCCGCTTCCCTGCCTACCTGTTCACCCACGGCGCCTGGTTCCTCGCCTTCGGGGTCCAGCTGGTGCTGTTCCCCTACCTGGTCCGCGTCGTGCTGCAGGAAGACGAGATCCGCTTCGGCCTCGCCCAGATGTGCCTGCAGCTGCCGACCACCCTGCTGATCCTGATCGGCGGCTTCACGGCCGACCGCATCCGCCCTCGCCGGATCGTCGTCATCTCCTGCGCCCTGTCGGTGCTGACCTTCGCGGCCCTTGGCCTGATGGTGACGAGCGGCCGGCTGACCTATGGCCTGATCATCTTCTACGCCCTGTCGGTGGGGACCATCGGCGCCTTCGCCATCCCGGCCCGCGACAGCCTGCTCAGCCTGGTCGCTCCGGGCCAGGGCCCGGCCGATGTCCATCGCGCCGTCAACTTCGCCTCCCTGGCCCAGTTCGGGGCCCAGATCCTCGGCATGGCCTACGCCACCGCCGCGCCCTTCATCGGCGTCGGCCCGATGCTGCTCAGCCTTTCGATCATCATGGTCCTGGCCACCCTCGCCGCCCTCAGCCTGCGCCCCCGCCCGGCCCAACTGGCCGATGCCGGCGACGGCCACCTGCTGGCCCGCATGGCGGCCGACATCGGCGGCGGGCTGAAAGCCGTCGCCCGCTCGCCGATCATCGCCCCGGTGGTGATCTGCGCCCTGTTCGTCGGCATCTGCTTCATGGGCAGCTTCTTCGTCCTGCTGCCGCTGATCGTGCAGAGCTACTTCCCGCCGAACGACCCGGACCCGACCCACATCGCCACCGCCTTCGCCCTGTTCAGCCTCTGCTTCTGGGTCGGTTCGTTGATCTCGGTGCTGCTGATGGTCCGCTTCGGCCATATCCGGCGCAAGGGCATCGCCTACATGGCCTCCCTGACCTGCGGCGGCCTGATCCTCGTCTGCTGCGCCATCCCCATGCCGTTCCCGGCCCTCTGCGCGCTCAACTTCGTCTGGGGCCTGGGCGGCGGTGTCGCCATGACGCTTGGCCGCGGGATCGTGCAGCAGCATGCGCCGGCCGAAAGCCGCGGCCGCATCCTCTCGGTCTTCACGCTCGGCCTGATGGGCGGCGGTCCGCTCGGCGCGGTGAGCTACGGCTTCCTCGCCAAGGCCGTAGGCCCCCACCTGGCCATCCTCGTCCCCGGCCTTCTGATGCTGATCCTGGTCGCCAGTGTCTACTTCCTCTCGCCCCTGCGCCACCTCGACGAGGCGCCGCACGCCGAGGTCGCCGTAGACGCCTGATCAGACTCCGGCGACTGTCGCCGCCTCACGGGAGCCAACGCATGTCCCTCTGGCCGCTGATCGGCATCGCCGTCGTCGTCGTCGGCTTCGTGCTGCGCTTCAACCCGTTGCTGGTGGTGGTCGCCGCCGCCCTTGTGACCGGCATCGCCTTTGGCCTCTCGACCGGCCTCGCCCCCCTGCCGGCCGCCGTCAAAACCCTCGAAACCTTCGGCAAGGCCTTCAACGAGAACCGCTACATCACCCTGACCTGGATGATCCTGCCGGTCATCGGCCTGCTGGAGCGGGCCGGCCTGCAGGAGAAGGCCCGCGACCTCGTCGCCGCCATCAAGGGCGCCACCACCGGCCGCCTGCTGATCCTCTACCTCTTCGTCCGCCAGGCCACCTCGGCGCTGGGCCTGACCTCGCTCGGCGGCCACCCGCAGATGGTCCGCCCCCTGATCGCCCCGATGGCCGAGGGCGCCGCCGAGGCCCAGCACGGCCCGCTGAACGAACCGGCCCGCATGCGGGTCAGGGCGATGAGCGCCGCCACCGACAACATCGGCCTGTTCTTCGGCGAGGACATCTTCATCGCCATCGCCTCCATCCTGCTGATCAAGGGCTTCCTCGAGCAGAACGGCATCATGGTCGAGCCGCTGGCCCTGTCGGTCTGGGCCATCCCGACCGCCATCCTGGCCTTCATCATCCACGGCGTGCGGCTCTGGCGGCTCGACGCCCAGGTCGCCAGGCTCAACGCGCCGGAGCCCGGCCAGTGATCGGCCTCTCCGTCCTCTACGTCATCGGCGGCGTCTTCTTCGCCGCCATGGCCCTGCTCGGCGCCTTCGACGCCGAAAACCCCAAGCGGTGGGGGAACCTTGCCTTCTGGGGCCTGCTGGCCGTCAGCTTCCTGTTCGGCGACCAGATCGGCGACCTCGCCAACGGCATCCTCGTGCTGGCCCTCGCCGGCCTGGCCGGCCTGAGCGCGCTCGGCCCGGGCAAGCCCAACACCACCACGCCCGAGCAACGCCGCGAGAGCGCTGCCCGCCTCGGCGCCAGGCTGTTCATCCCGGCCCTGGTCATCCCGCTGGTCACCCTGG
>JANPKF010000732.1:0-3283 GCA_031425895.1 Caulobacteraceae bacterium
CTGTCCCTGTCGGGCATCGTCTATTCGCGCAGCGTGCGGGTCGGCGGCGACAAGATGGACGAAGCCATCATCAGCTACATGCGCCGCCACCATAACCTGCTGATCGGCGAGACCACCGCCGAGCGCATCAAGAAAGAAATCGGCACCGCCCGTTCGCCGGCCGACGGTGAGGGCCTGTCGATCGACGTCAAGGGCCGCGACCTGATGCAGGGCGTGCCGCGCGAAGTCCGAATTTCGGAAAAGCAGGCCGCCGACGCGCTTGCCGAACCGGTCAACCAGATCGTCGAGGCCGTGAAGGTCGCCCTGGAAGCCACCCCGCCTGAACTGGCCAGCGACATCGCCGACAAGGGCATCATGCTGACCGGCGGCGGCGCCCTGTTGCGCGGCCTGGACGCCGAGATCCGCGACCACACCGGCCTGCCGGTCACGGTGGCCGATGATCCGCTGTCCTGCGTGGCGCTCGGATGTGGCAAGGTTCTTGAACACCCCAAGTGGATGAAGGGCGTTCTTGAGAGCACGCTCGTCTAAACTTCTCGAATCGGGACTGTCTGGTCCCGGAGCGCGCCAGGCGGAAGTGTGTGCGGTTCCGCCGCCCGGACGCGCTCCCAACCTTTAAACTGCCAGGTTCCGCGTTCGCGGAGTCTGGGCGGAGACTTCGGGTGGCGTTTCGCCAGGACACGTTCGGCGATCTGAAGGTGCCCCTCGCCTGGACGGCGGCGGTGGCCCTGGTCGTCTGCGTCATCATCGGTATCGCCCTGATGGTCTCGGACCGTCGCGGCTCCGTCGAGAACACCGCCCAGCAGGCGACCCAGACCGCCGTCGACAATGTCGTCGCCCCGGTCGGTGATGTGGTCGCCCAGCCCGGCCGGTGGATCAGCGGCGGCTTCTCCTGGCTGGGCAGCTATTTCGACGCGGCCGGTGAGAACCGCCGCCTCAAGACGCAGCTTCAGGAGGCCCACCGGTTCGAAGACAGGGCCCAGGCCCTGGCGCTTGAGAACGCTCGCCTGCGAACGATGCTGGGCGTGCGCACCGAGCCGGCCATGCCGATGATAACGGCCCGGGTGGTGTTCGACGGCCGCGGGCCGTTCCGTCGGGCCCAGCTGGCCAACGCCGGCGCCGACAAGGGTGTGACCATCGGCTATCCGGTGATCAGCGAGCGCGGCGTCGTCGGCCGGGTGATCGGGGTCTCGTCCAACGCCAGCCGGATCCTGCTGTTGAAGGACGTGTCCTCGCGAACGCCGGTGATGATTGCCCGCAGCAACGCCCGCGCCATCCTGACCGGCGACGGCGGCGACAATCCGCGTCTGGACAACCTGCGTGGTCCCGATCCGGTCAGGCAGGGCGACCGGGTGCTGACCAGCGGCGACGGCGGCATCTATCCGCGCGGGCTGCCGGTGGGCCGGGCCGTGAAGGGGCTGGACGGCCGGTGGCGGGTGGCGCTGGACAGCGACACCACGGCGCTCGACTGGGTTCGGATCATCCAGTTCAAGGACTTTTCACAGCTCGCCGACGACAAGGCGCTGAACTCCGGCGTCATGCCCGACGTCAAGACCGAGGATCCGGCGGCTCTCGCGGCCAAGACCATCCTGGCCCCGACGCCCAGACCCGCCGCGCCGACGACCCCGCCGGTCGGCAAGCCCCAGGTTCCGCCGGCCGCCAAGGCCGTGACACCACCGGCGCCGAAGACTGCCGCGCCCGCGACGGTCATCTCCGGGCAGCCCAAGGTCGCGCCGCCTGCCAAAGCGCCGGCGCAGAAAGCTGCAACCACGCCGGGGGGAACGCCGTGAGCCTGC
Source organism: Caulobacteraceae bacterium (assembly GCA_031425895.1). Classification (GTDB taxonomy): domain Bacteria; phylum Pseudomonadota; class Alphaproteobacteria; order Caulobacterales; family Caulobacteraceae; genus Caulobacter. Next base: position 1,794 of record JANPKF010000732.1, read on the forward strand.
AGGCCGCCCGGCCGCTCGACCCCTGGCGCTGGATGGGCGCGCCTGCCCTGATCTGTCTGGCCGCCACGCTGCTGCTTGGCCTGCCGTTCCGACTGCTGACGCTGCAACTTCCCGAGCCGGTCTTTCCGATGATCTGCGTCTTCTCTTGGGCGGTGATCCGGCCTTCGATCCTGTCGCCGATCGTTATCCTGCTCATCGGCCTGGTGCTGGACCTGCTATGGGGCACGCCGTTCGGCCTGTGGGGCCTCAGCATGCTGGTCGGCTACGGCCTGACCTTGGCGATGCGGGCCATGATGACGGGTCAGAGCCGGATGATGATGTGGGCGTGGTACATAGGCGTCACCGGCGTCGTGCTGGTGTCCGGCTTCCTGTTCATGATGCTGCACGGCGGGGCGACGCCGAATCTTGTCGGCCTCATCTGGCAACTTCTCGCCACAGGCCTGCTGTACCCGTTCGCCCACCGCCTGATCGACCGGTTCGACGACGCGGACGTGAGGTTCCGGTGAGCGAGCCATCCATCTTCTTCAGTGAAGTCAATCGCCGCCAGGGCGACTTCAACCGGCGCGCCTTCCTGCTGGGCGGCATCACGAGCCTGGGCCTGGCGGCGCTCGGCGGCCGACTGGCCTATCTGCAGGTCATCGAAGCCCAGCGCTATCAGATGCTGGCCAGCTCCAACCAGTTCAACTTCATCATGGTGCCGCCGCCGCGCGGGCGAATCCTGGACCGCAACGGGGTGGTGCTGGCGTCCAACCGGCCGAATTTCAGGCTGACGGTCTATCGCGACGAGGACACCAACGTCGCCCAGGTGATCGACAACCTGTCCAGGCTGGTGCCCATCGATCCGGCCAAGATCCCCCGGCTGGTCAAGCAGATCGAAAATTCGCCGAAAAAATCCCCGGTGCCGGTCATGGAAGACCTGAGCTGGGAGCAGTTCACCCGCATCAACGTTCGGGCGCCGGAGCTGCCGGGCGTGTCGGCCGACATGGCCGAGGTGCGGGTCTATCCCTACGGCGGCGCCTTTGCCCACGTCATCGGCTATGTCGCCAAGGTCAACGACAAGGACATCAAGAAGATCAAGGACGCCGGCCAGCAGCCGGACCAGCTGCTCTACAACCCTGGCTTCCGGATCGGTCGCCAGGGCGTGGAGAAGGCGTTCGATCTGGAACTGCGCGGCAAGGCCGGCGGCAAGAAGGTCGAGGTCGACGCCAAGGGGCGGGTGGTGGCCGAGGATCCGGGCGGCGACCTGCCGCCAGTGCCTGGTGACGAGATCCGGCTGACCCTCGATGTCGACGTTCAGCGCCGGGCTCTGGAAGTGTTCGGCGAGGAGAGCGGGGCCGCGGTGCTGATGGACTGCCGCACCGGCGACATCCTCTGCATGGCCTCGGCCCCGGCCTTCGACGCCAACGGTTTCGTGCGCGGCCTTTCAGGGCCGGAATATCGGGCGCTGGCCGGCTACGAGCGCAAGCCGCTGCTCGACAAGGCGCTTTCGG
>JANPKF010000733.1:0-1579 GCA_031425895.1 Caulobacteraceae bacterium
GGCCGGCTGGAAGAGGGTGGCGGGCAGGCGTTCGGCGGCCCGGGGCAGGAAGCGGTCGAACCAGGCGGGGAAGTCGGCGCCCAGCACATGGCGCATGGCTTCGGCTTCCATCAGGGCGGGGGAGAGGAAGTCTTCGCCCGACGGCTCCCAGGCCTGGCAGTCGGCGTCGTCGAGGTGCCAGCGGCGCAGGGCCGCCTTCAGCGGGGCCGAGAGGTCGTGGTCCTCGACCTCTTCGGCATATTCCAGCGCCAGGGTGATGGCGAAGGCCGTGCTGGAATGCACGCCGGTGCGGACCGGATAGGTGGCCAGCGGCAGGTAGGCGTGGAAGCGCTCGACGAAGCCGTCGGCCAGGGGGCGCAGGTGGGCCGACCAGTCGTCGTCGTGGCGCAGGAGCTCGGCCTGCAGCATCAGCAGCCAGCCCCAGCCGTAGGGGCGCTCGAAGCCGCGTGAGCCGGGGCGGGACAGGTAAGCCGTCTCCACGGCGACCTTGGCCGGGGTGAAGGCGTCGTCGAACAGGGCGCGGATGCCGGCTGCTTCGGGAATGCCCGGGTAGAGGCGCAGCAGGGTGGCGAGGGTCCAGTAGCCGTGGACGCAAGAGTGCCAGTCGTAGCTGCCGAAGAAGATCGGATGGAACTGCTGGTGCGGCGCGACGTCGGCGGCGCTCATGAAGACGTGGTCTGCCTTGTGCGGCCAGGGCTGGCGCACATGGCCGAGCGCGATGGCGGCGAAGCGGGAGGCGGTTTCCGCCGAAAGCGCCTGGGGGGTAAGATCAGTAGACGAAGACATACATCAGCACCGTGTTGGCGATCAGCAGGAGCAGGGCGGTGGGGATCTGGGCCTTGATAACGCCGTAGCGGTCGGTGAGGTCCAGCAGGGCGGCGGGCACGATGTTGAAGTTGGCGGCCATGGGGGTCATCAGCGTGCCGCAGAAGCCCGACAGCATGCCGACCGCCGCCATGATCACCGGGTCGCCCTTGAAGGTCCCGACGATCAGCGGCAGGCCGATGCCGGCCGTCATCACCGGGAAGGCGGCGAAGGCGTTGCCCATGATGATGGTGAAGATGGCCATGCCGAAGGTGTAGGCGACGACGGCGAGCAGGGCGCCTGCCGGGCCGCTGGACGGCAGGCTGGTCCCGGCGAAGGCTCCGATGATCTGGCCCACCCCAGCGGCGGCGAAGACGGCGCCGAGGGCCGCGAGCGTCTGGGGCAGCAGGGCGGCCCAGCCGACGGTGTCGAGCAGTCGGCGGCCTTCCTGGGCGGGGACGGTGGGCCGTGGGCGGATCATGATCATGGCGATGACCAGGCCGCAGAGGATGCCTAGGATCAGGGAGACCAGCGTCGCCTGCTTGGGATCGACCACGGGCGTTCCGTTGATGGCCAGGGCCTCGACGACGAGGGGGCCGATCGCAAAGCCCTTGAAGACAAAGGTTCCGGCCAAGGTGACCAGCGGGATGACCAGGGCGGGGATGAAGAGCTTGCCGCCGAGGCGGGCGGCGCTCTCGCGGCGTTGCTCGGGCGTGGTGGTGTTCGGCTTGCCCGGGCCGAGCGCGCTCAGGCCGGCCAGGCCGGCGAGGGCCAG
>JANPKF010000734.1:0-1983 GCA_031425895.1 Caulobacteraceae bacterium
GGCCCGCGCTCGGCCGAGGCCCTGCGGGCTCTGGAAGGCTCGGTCGGCAAGGTCGCCAGCGCTGTCTACGATACCGAGGCCCGGAGCCGCGAAGCCATCGCGGCTCTTGAAGCCAAGGTCGCCGCCCTGGAATCCGGCGGCTCAGCGCCCGATACCGCCGCCCTGGCCGACGAGGTCGCCGCCCGGGTGCTGGGTCGGCTCGAGGCCGCCGAGACCCAGACCAACGCCGCCATCCGCGACCTCGGCTACAGCTTCGTCAAGCTGGACGGCCGGCTGCGCAAGGTCGAGGGGGCGGACAACACCGCCGCCCTGCAGACCCTGTCGCACGGCCTGAACGCCCGCCTCGAGCAGGTCCGTCAGGAGATGGCCGAGCAACTGCGCCGCGCGTCGGACGGCGGCTTCGGTCGGGTCGAGCAGAAGCTCGGGGAAATGACCGCTCACGTCCATGCCGCCGAGCAGCGCTCGGCCATGGCCATCGAGCGGATGGGCCGGGAGATGGTCAGCATGGCCGACAACCTCAGCCGCCGGGTGCAATCGGTCGAGGGCCGCAGCGCCCAGGCCGTCGAGAACGTCGGCAGCGAAGTGTCGCGGATCGCGGGATTGGTCGAGCAACGGTTGACCCACAACGACGGAAGCCAGGCCCAGGCGCTGGAGCGTCTCGGCGTCGAGATCGCCCGCATCACCGAGCGGCTGAGCGAGCGCATAGCCAACAGCGAGCGCCGCAGCGCCCAGGCCATCGACGACGTCGGCGAGCAGGTCGCCCGCGTGACCGAGCGGATCAGCCAGCGCCAGGAACGGGTGTCGACGGACCTCGCCGAACGCATCCGCCAGAGCGAGGAACGCACCGCCCGCCTGCTGGACGAGGCGCGTGAGAAGATCGACGCCTCGATGACCAGCGCGACCCGCCGGATCACGGACTCGGTCACCGCCGCAGCGCCCGCGCCGGCCCCGGCTCCGGCCCCGACGGTGCGTCGCGCCGAGGCGCAGGGCATGGACCCGTTCGCGCCCGATCCCTTCCCGACCCGCGGCCAGGCCATACCCGACGACGCTTTTGCCCCGCGCGCCTTCGAGCCGGCGTCCTTCGGCCCCGCCGAGCCGGGCTTCGACGATTTCCCGTCCCGCGACGCCGGCCCGTCCGCCTTCTCTGACTCGGACTTCGACGCCGCCGACGAGTTCGTCTCCATCGAAGACGAAAACGAAGGCCTTGAGTTCGACACGGCGCCCGCCCCGGTGTTCGAAGCCGAGCCCGGCCGCCCCTTGAGCACCCGCGAAGTGATCGAACAGGCCCGGGCCGCGGCCCGCAGCGCCGGCGGTCCAGCCAGCGCGCCCGCGACCGCCAAGCCGGCCCGCAAGGGCCTGTTCGGCAGTCGCGCCAAGGCTCCGAAAAAGCCGGCCAGCTCGACCATGATGACCACCATGGCCATCATGGGGGTTCTGGCGTTTGGCGGCGCGGCCGCTACGGGCATCGTCATCCTCAATGGCGGCGCCGATGGCGCCATGGGCGAGCGAATCGCCCGGGGCCTGCAGATCCAGGAAGCCGACGGCCAGGAAATCATGGTCGCCGAGGCCGATACGACTCCGGCGCTGACCACCGGCCCGCGCGTCGCCATGGCTCTGGCGCCGGATCTGGCTGACCCGGCCGTCGCCCCGCCGGCAGCCGCCGCGCCGACCCCGCCGACCACCGCCCCGTCCGCCGCCGCCCTGTTCGGCGACGCCGTGCGCAAGGTCGAGGCCAAGCAGCCGGGCGGCCTTGACGCCCTGCGCAAGTCGGCCAACCAGGGCTATGCCCCCGCCCAGTTCTATCTCGCCAAACTCTATGAGAACGGCGAGGGCGGCCTGGCCAAGAATGCCGCCGAAGCCCGCCGTTGGACCGAGCGCGCCGCCCAGGGCGGTGAGCGCAAGGCCATGCACAACCTCGGCCTCTACTATTTCGAGGGCACTGGCGGGGCGACCAACCAGACAACGGCCGCCCAATGGTTCCGG
>JANPKF010000735.1:0-2417 GCA_031425895.1 Caulobacteraceae bacterium
GCCTCGAAGGAGATGACATCGCCGTCCTGCCAGAGGTCGACGGCGATGGTCTCACCGGGGAAGACCGGCGAGGAGAAGCGGACCTGGTGGCTCTTGATCCGGGCCGGGTCGAAGTCGGCGTACGCCTGCAGCACCGCCCGGCAGGTGATGCCGTAGGTGCAGAGGCCATGCAGGATGGGCCGGGGGAAGCCGGCCATCTTGGCGATCTTCGGGTCCGAGTGCAGCGGGTTGCGGTCGCCGGACAGCCGGTAGATCAGGGCCTGATCGGGGCTGGTGGTGATCTCGACGGTCTTGTCCGGAGCACGGCTGGGCACTTCATGCGGCTCGGGCGCGCCTTCCGAGGGGCCGCCGAAGTTGCCGTCGCCGCGGGCGAAGGTGGAGCCGGTCAGGGTGGCGATCTTCTCGCCGGTCTTTGCATCCCGCAGGATGGTCTCGTTGTAGATGACGGCGCCCTTGTCGCCCTTGTCGTAGGCGCCGATGACGCGCCCCTCGGCGGTGATCCGCGCCTCCGCCGGGAAGGGAATGTGGAACTCGCACTTCTGCTCGCCGTGCACGACCATCAGGAAGTTGATCATCGAGCCGATCGCCGGCCCGGCGCCCCAGGCAACCACGGTCGCCATGGTCGGCACGGCCTTCAGACCGCTCTCGTAGACGAAGGGCAGTTCGGTCTCGTTCATCGGGTCACCGCCAAGGCCGATGCCAAGGGCGTAGAGCATGGTTTCGCGGTCGCCCCATTGGTAGGGGGCGGGCTCGCTGCTCAGCGACAGGATTTCGGGGTAGCGGATCGGCATGGACGTCTCCCTCTTTGAGGCGATCAAAGCGCTGTTACGCAGGGTCGGGCAAGAGGCCGCAGGATGAGAAGATCGCCTGAGGGGCGGGCGCGATTGCCGGGTTCCGCTCAATCGGATAGAAGCGCCGCTCCACCCTTTCCGGCCGCAAGAGCCGCCCGCTAGCCAGAGTGCCTAATGGAAACGTCCACCGTCACCAACGTCAGCCCGGTCGCCGGCAACGTCCTGTTCTACAACTCGCCCGAGCCGCTGAGCAAAGAAATGCACGGCAAGATGGGTGTGAAGCAACTGGCGGGCCCGTTCGCCTTCGCCGCCCAGGGCCATGTTGTGCCGCTGACCGTCGCCGAGTTCCAGTTCGCGGCCCTCTGCTTCCCGATCATCTTCGCCGGTGAACAGCGCCAGCCGCTGGCCGTTCTGGGCATCAACCCGGGCGACAACCTGTTCGTCGACGCCGCCGGCACCTTCACCAACGGCGTCTACGTGCCGGCCTACATCCGTCGCTACCCCTTCGTCCTGGCCCAGGACGAGGCGCAAGGCCGGATGATCGTCTGCATCGAGCGCGGCGCCGAAATGTTCGACGAGACGACGTTCGACGTTCCGCTGTTCGACGAAGCCGGCGAGCCGAGCACCTACACCCAGAACGCCATCAAGTTTTGCGAGGACTTCGAGGGCGAGCGTCGCCGCACCGAGAACTTCGTTAACCTGATCAAGGAACTGGACCTGCTGGAAACCAAGCAGGCCACCTTCACCCCGACCAACCCGGACGGCACCCAGGGCGCCACCGTGGTCATCGCCGAGTACTTCGCGGTCTCGGAAGAAAAGATCCGCGGCCTGTCGGCCGAGAAGCTGGTCGAACTGCGCGACAACGGCGCGCTGGAGCGCATCTACAACCACATGACCAGCCTGGCCGGCTGGGACCGCCTGGTGGCCATCGCCTCCGAGAAGGCCGCCCAGCAACAGACCGCCGGCAACGCCTAGGCGCTTTCGACCCTCAAGATTGGAAAGGGCCGGTCTCGCGACCGGCCCTTTTCATTTCATCTCGCGAACACGCTCCGGGTCAGGCAGCTGAACACCAGCCGGCCGGCTTCATCGAGCAGGTCGTGCTGGGCGATGATGATGCCCTTGCCCTCGCCGACCGCGTCCTTGCCCATCACCGTCATCCGACCCCGCATCAGCTCGCCGGCCGGCGGGTTGCGGCTCCAGCGCATGGCGTCGACCCCCAGCCGTTTGGTCTGGGCCCAGCGGTCGCCGGCCTCCAGCTCCAGGCGCGACCAGATGGCGTAGACCATGGCGTCGGGCGCGCCCTGGGCCTTGTCCCAGCCGGGAGCGAAGGCGGCGATAAAATGGTCGATCGCCTCCTCGTTGACCGCTGTCACGCCGAGCGAGTGAACCTGACCGATTTCAAAGTCGTCGAAGGAGGCGGGCATCGATCCTCTTAGGGTTCGGGGGAGATCTGAACGAGCAGCTTGCCGTCATGGTCGCCGGTGAAAAGCCGTTTCACGGCGTCGGCGGCGTTTTCCAGGCCATCGACCACATGCGCCTTCCATTTGAGCTGGCCTGACGCCACCCAGGGGATCAGCTCGGCCATCGCCTCGCCGGCGCGGGGCAGGTAGTCGATGACGATGAAGC
>JANPKF010000736.1:0-12273 GCA_031425895.1 Caulobacteraceae bacterium
CGTTCAGGTTCCAACCCGAAAATCCGCTCATCCCGGCGAAGCGAAGGTCGGCGCAAGCCAATGCCGAGATCCAGTTCGTAGGGCTCCGCTGGCCAGGACTCTTGCCTGTAGGCACGGCGCGGTCCTGCTTTCGGCTATCACAGCCGTGCCCAAAGGCACGTAACCCTGCCATCGAGATCACGCGGCTGGGTCCCGGCATTCGCCGGGATGAGCGGGATGGAAATGAGCTGAAAGTCGATAGGGCCTAAAGGCCTTCTTCGAGCAGTCGGTTGCAGGCCGTTTCGATCGAGGTTTCCAGCTGGCGCATGAACTCGGCGCGCTTGAGGCCGGACGGGATCTGTGGCTGGAACTCGAAGACGATGGTCCCGGGGGCCATGACGAAGCCCATGGCGACGTTCCAGTGCCGGCCGGTGTTCAGCGCCAGGGGCGTCACCGGCAGTTCCAGTTCGCGGTAGAGGGCGGCGATGCCCGGCTTGTAGTCACCTGCGTCGCCCGGCTCCTTGCGGGTGCCTTCCGGGAAGATGACCAGCTGGCGGTCTTCCAGCATGCGGTCCTTGGAGTCGGTGACCAGCTTGCGCAGGGCGGTCGAATGGCCTTCACGATCGACAACGATCATGTGCGAGCGCAGGGCCCACCAGCCGAAGAAGGGGATGGAGACCAGTTCCTTCTTCAGCACGAAACAGGCGTCAGGCAGGAAGGCGAAGGCGCCGAAGATGTCGAACATCCGCTGGTGCTTGGTGGCGATCAGGGCGCCGCCGGGGGGCAGGTGTTCGCGACCACGCACCTCGACCTTCACGCCGCAGATGACACGCAGCAGCCAGGTGACCACCTTGCCCCAGAAGGTCATCACCGCCATCAGCGGTTTGCGGGGCCCGAGCAGCAGGGGCGAAAGGCCGATCGCGAGGCAGGCCGACACGCCGTAGAAGGCGATCAGGAAGACGACAGAGCGGAAGACGTTCAATTCGTCTGGTCCTTGGCCTCGGGCTTGGCCGGACCATCCGGCGCTTTGCGGACCAGCCCCATGACAGATTCCTGCACCAGCACAGCCAGGTATTTGCAGTATTCCAGGGTCATGCGCCGCATCTGGGTCTGGTCGCGCCACCATTTGGCGGCGTCGACGGCGTCGGTCTTGACCGGGTAGGGGATCAGCCTGGTCCCCGGCATCTCGCCGCGCAGCTCCAGCATCGAGCGGGGCATATGGTAGTCGGCGGTGACGACGATGACCTGTTTGAAACTGTGTTTCTCGGCCCAGGCGGCGATCTCCTGGGCGTTGCCCTTGGTGTCGGCGGCCTCGAAGCCCAGGTCGACGCAGCACTGGTAGATCGGCTTCCAGGCCCCGGTGACCTCCAGCAGGTCCTCGCGGGAGACCTCGGTGTTGACGCCGCTGACCAGCAGCCGCTTGCCCTTGCCCTCCTCGAGCAGGCGGACGGCGACCTTGATCCGCTCGGTCGAGGCGCCGGTCAGCACGGCGACCGCATCCGACACCGGCGGCTCGGTGGCAGGCATCAGCCTGTCGACCCGGCCGGCGAAGGCCAGCAGGCCCACGACCCAGACGATCACGACAATGAGCAGCAGGGAAAGGCGGCGCATGACGCTGTTCTAGAGGGTTCCGAGGTGGCGTGGGAAGTCCGGGTCGCGGGACCCGTTAACGAAGCGGACGGTCATTGTAGCACGCTTGGCTCATGCGCCAGCCCCCAGGAGGGAGACAAGCGTTTTTAAATCAGAGGCTTAGGTGTCGTGTTCTGGTCGCCTCTGGTCGGGATTTTGTCGGGTCGGGGTTGGGATTTTGTTGGGCTGGTGTCCGGCTTTTGTGCAGCCTTGGTCCCCTGGGAATCTGCCTGTTCAACCCAGCTGTCGCAGGATGGCGGAAGCGGCGAGCCGGGCGGCGACGGCGGCGGTCAGGGCGGCCAGGAGCGGGGCAGGCAGGACGGCCAGCAGGTCGATCCAGGCCAGAGGCAGTACGGGCGTCAGCCCCTGTCCCCCGCCGGCCAGCCGGGCTAGGGCCGCGACGACCGCGGCCCCACCGGCTCCGAACAGCCCGGCAATGCCGGCGGCGGTGGCGAAGCGGGTCTGGAACAGGCGGGCGACGAAGCCCGTCTCCGCGCCGGAAAGGTGAAGGACTTCAATGACATCGCGATGCGCGGCCAGGCCGGCGCGGGTGGCGAAGCCGATGACGGCGGTGGCGGCGGCGATGATCAGCAGGCAGATGGCCAGGGCCGACCAGCGGGCGAAGCCGGCGGCCCGCTTGATGTCGTCGATCCAGACGCTGTGATCGTCGACCTTGGCGTCGACCCCGGCCGCCTTCAGGGCCCGGTCGAGATCACCGGCCTTGGCGGGGGTCTTGGGATCGAGGTCGACGGTGACCAGGCGCGGGACGGGCAGATCGTCGATCAGCGCCTCCCGGCCGAGCCAGGGCTCAAGCAGGGCCTCAGCCTTTTCCTTCTCCAGGGCCCGGGCCTCACTGACCCCCTTCACCCCGGCCAGCACCTCGGCGGCGCGAGCGGCGGCGGCGTCCGGCGTTTCGGGGCCGCGGGGCTGGATGACGACGGTGGCGCTGTCACTGAGCTGGCTGGTCCAGCCACGGGCCGCGCGATCGGCGGCCAGGGCGCCGACAGCGGTCAGGCAGGCGAGGAAGCAGAGGACGGCGACGACGAAGATCAGGGCGCCGTCGCGGGCGTCCCGCCGGGGCAGAAGGGGGCCGGGCTTCCAGCGGGTCGCGTCGAACATCGCATCGCTCATCGGCCGTCGCTCCGGCCGTAGGCGAGCAGTCGGCCGCCATCCAGATGCAGAACCGGCTGGCCGCTGCGGGCGACCAGGTCCTCGTCGTGGGTGGCGATCAGCACCGTGGTGCCCAGGCGATTGAGCTCGACGAACAGGCGCAGGATGCGCAGGGCGTGGCCATGGTCGACGTTGCCGGTGGGCTCGTCGGCCAGCAGGATGTCCGGCCGGCCGACCACGGCGCGGGCGATGGCCAGGCGCTGCTTCTCGCCGCCGCTCAGGGTGGCGGGCAGGGCGTGCTGGCGGGACTTCAGCCCGACCCAGCTCATCAGTTCGGCGACGTCGGCGCGATACTTGTCCGGCTTGCCGCCGGCGATGCGCAGGGGCAGGGCGCAGTTGTCGAAGGCGCTAAGGTGTTCGAGCAGCCGGAACTCCTGGAACACCACCCCGATGCGGCGGCGCAGGAAGGGGCGGTCGGCCGGAGCGATCTGGTCGATGTCGCGCCCGAACATCTCGATGCGGCCCCTCGACGCATGCTCGGCCATGTAGATCAGCTTCAGAAGGCTGGACTTGCCGGCCCCGGAGGCACCCGTGAGAAAGTGGAATGAGCCCGGCGGCAGCTCGAAATTGATGTCTTTCAGCACCTCGGCCGAACGGCCATAGCGCATGCCGACGCCGGAGAAGCGCAGGGTCGGCCCGGCGGGCAAATCGCTCGTGTAGGCGTTGCGGTCAGTGGACATGGGAGCCGGAATCGGCGACCTCACATAGAGTTGCGGGAGCGGACCGATTCGCCGGCCATGATACTGACCTGCCCTGAGTGCGCTACCCGGTATTTCGTCGGCGACGATCAGGTCGGCGCGACCGGCCGGACTGTCAAGTGCAAGGCTTGCGGTCATCGGTGGACCGCGCGTGCGGAACCCGATCTCGACCTGTCGATCAGTGGGGAAGAAGGCGCCATCGGCGTCGAGCCCTCGACCCTGACCCCCGAGCCCGCGCCGTTGGTCGAACTGCCCGGCGAGGAACTTCCCAAGGTGTTCCGGGCCAAGGCCGAGAGCGAACGACGGATCCGCGAGGCGGCGACCACGGGTATCGTCTGGGCTGGGATGACGGCCATGCTCATCGTGTTGGGCGTCGGCGCCGTAATCGGCCGCGAGGGCGTGGTGAAGATCTGGCCGCAGTCGGCCTCGGCTTTCGCGGCGGTGGGTCTGGACGTCAACAGCATCGGCCTCGAGATCGAGGACATCCGCTTCGAACCGGCCCTGCAGGACGGCCATGCGGCGCTGTCGGTATCGGGGGTTATCCGCAACATCCGCAGCCATCCGGTCACCGCGCCGCCCCTGCAGATCAGCCTGATCAACAAGCAGGACAAGCGGGTGATGGCCAAGATCGCCCAGGCGGCCGATCCGGTCATTCCGGCCGGGGAGACGCGCCACTTCGCGGTGGTGCTGCTCGATCCGCCGAAGACGGCATCCGAGATCGAGGTCGGCTTCGTCACCGACAAGGGCACGGTAGCGGCCCGTCCGAAGGCGAAACAGGTGGCGGCGCCCAAGCCCGAGGCCCCGGCCCTGCGCGGCTCGGCCGAGCCTAATCCGGTGACGGCGGAGGAAGCCAAGCCGCTCGATTCGCAAGATCCCAACGCACTTCCGGCCGCCGCCGCGCCTGCCGAGGAACACCACTGATGAATGCCGTGCCGACCGTTCTGATTTCGGAGGCCGAGATCGCGACGGCGGTCGAGGCCCTGGCACGTGAGATCGCGCCGCGCATCGACGACGAAACGGTGGCCATCTGCCTGTTGACCGGCGGCATCTGGTTTGCCGCCGACCTGACCCGGGCCCTGGCGCGGCTGGGGCGGATGGTGCATTTCGACGCCCTGTGGCTGTCGTCCTACAAGGATGCGCGGGCGTCCTATGGCCGGTGTGAGGTTCGGGCCGACCTGCAGCGGCCGGTCCTGGGCCGCAAGACGCTGATCCTGGACGATGTGTTCGACACAGGCCTGTCGCTCAGCGAGGCGGCGCGTCTGACCAGGGATGCCGGGGCTGCGGAGGTGCTGACGGCAGTGTTCGCGAGGAAGCCCTGGCCGGAGAAGCGTGCCCTGGAGCCGGACTTCGTAGCCTGGGAAGCGCCGGCGCGGTTCCTGGTCGGGTATGGACTGGACGCTGCGGGGACGATGCGCGGCCTGCCGTTCATCGGGGCGATGGACTGACGCCACGTCATACTTGCCGCGCAGGTAAACCCCGGACAGGCTGATCCTGTCCGGCCCGTCAGAGGTCGGCGGGAGCGCGCCATGGCCCATGACACCATCCTCACCGAGCTGAAGGACGGGGTGCTGACCCTGACCCTGAACCGGCCCGAGCAACTCAACGCCTATACCGCCCAGATGGGCATCGACCTGGCCGACGCCTTTGTGGCGGCGGATGAGGACGACGCCGTGCGGGTCATCGTGGTGACCGGGGCCGGGCGGCATTTCTGCGCCGGGGCGGACATGGGGTCGGGGTCGGACAGTTTCGGCGGAGACGGCGACAAGCTGTTCGGCGCGCGCAAGGCGCCGGGGCCGAAAGGCGGGTTCGTCGGAGCCATCTTCGCCTGCCGCAAGCCGTCGATCGCGGCGATAAACGGCGGAGCGGTCGGGGTGGGGGTGACCATGACCCTGCCGATGGATATCAGGATCGCCTCCGAGAAGGCCAAGTTCGGGTTCGTGTTCGCGCGGCGAGGACTTGCTCCAGAGGCGGGGTCGGCCTGGTTCCTGCCCCGGCTGGTGGGCCTGCCGCAGGCTTTGCGCTGGTGCTACCGGGCCGATGTGTTCGATGCGGCCGAGGCTTTGCGGGGCGGGCTCGTCAGCGAAGTGTTGGCGCCGGACGACCTGCTGCCGCGGGCGCAGGAGGTGGCGCGGGAGATCGCCGAGGAGACCTCGCCGGTGTCGATCGCCATGGTCCGGCAGCTGCTCTGGCGCTCGGCGGGGGAGCCCGACCTGTTCAAGGTGCTGGCCGTCGATGGGCCGGCCAACATGGCCATGGGGGTGAGCCCGGATGTGAAGGAGGGCGTGGCGGCCTTCCTGGAAAAACGCAAGCCGGCGTTCCCGGGCAAGGTTTCCGAAAACATGCCGCCGCAGTACCCTTGGTGGGATTAGCAGGCTAGGTTAGCGCCCCGTACCGATGGGAGGCGGCATGCTCAGCGCCATCACTTCCGGTCTCACCAGCATTGCGCGGTTTTCCGGCCGGGAGGCGCGGGAGCCCTTTTGGACCTATCTGGGGGTGGTGCTGGGGAGCTGCATAGTCGCCGGCATTGCCATGATGGCGATGGTGATGTTGCCCTTCTTCGCGAAGATCGACCAGTTCGCCAGGGAACATCCGGATCAGGTGACGGTCCAGCGTTCGGGCGGGAGCGTTTCGTATCAGGTGCATGGCGATCATCCCGAACTGATGCCCAACTTTGACGGTCTCTTGGGCTGGGTGGCCGTGATCACCGGCATTGCGGTCGCACTGCTGGCGGCGGCGGTCGTGCGGCGGCTGCACGACACGGGGCGGAGCGGCCTGTGGGGTCTTCCATCGTTGGTCCTCCTCGCGGGTTTAATGGCCGTTACGCCGGGGGCGACGGAGAGCTTCGACAGGCCGGACGGGCCGGATATGGCGTTGTTCGGCTTGGCGTTCCTCGTGCAGACGGCCTATCTGGGCAGCCTTGCCCTGCTGGCCTTTTTCGCGGCCAGGCGGGGAACGGACGGACCTAACCGTTTCGGGCCGGCGCCTGAGACCAGGCCGCCGCGACGGCGAGCATAGCGGGGCCCTCGGGCAGGCCCAGCTGCAGGCAGGCGAGGCCGGTTGAGACGCGCTCGATGTAGCCCCATTGCCAGATCGGCTCCTCCGCCAGGCCCGTAAGCTGCGCCAGGCGGCGGCAGCGGGCACGGCCGCGTAGCAGCGGGTCCTCGGCCAGCAGGTCGTCTGACCATTCGCGCATGGGAATGGCCAGATCGTAGGCCGATTCGATGAACAGGCCGTCGGGGTCGACGAACTTGAACTGTCCGGGGTTGGCGGGGTCCGCGAGGGTGTTCCAGCCGTGGGCGTCGCCGTGGGCGAGGACACAGGTGGCGGGATCGTGGGCGGCGGCGCGGGCTTCGGCGAAGCCGAGGGCCTTTGTGATCACGGCTCGGGGGCAGGGGCGGTTCAGGGTCTCCCAGGTGGTCTGAATGAAGGCGGCGAGGTCGGCGGCCTTTTCGGGGCCGGTCATCATGGGCTCGGCGGGCAGGGGCGCGGTCCATGCCTGGCGGAGGGTCTGGCAGATGGCGGCCATCTGGTCGTCGATGGCGAGGCCGAGGCTGTCGAGCATGGGGCCAAGACGTTCAAGCAGCATGGCGCGGCTGGCCGGGTCGTGGCGCAGGAGGGTGGCGTAGCCGCGGCCGGCGGCGGCCTGGAAGACACGGCGTTCGCGGTCTGTGGGGTCGGAACCGGGATAGGGCAGTTTCAGGACAGCGGGCGCGCCCGAAGACTGGGTGACCTCCAGGACCAGGGCTTCGGTGCCGCCGGACATGACCGGGCCGATTGTCAAAGACCAAGCCGTCGCCAGATCGGCGACCGTGCGGTCGAGGTCGCCCAGCCAGGCCTTCCCCGGATCGCCCTGCTGCTCGGCGCGGCGGCGGACGATGTCGGGGAGGTCGATCACAGCCAGTCGGCCGGGGCCTCGTCGGCCAGCATTTCTTCGTAGGTCGGCCGGCGGCGGATGACCGCGAACCTGTCGCCGTGGACCAGCACCTCGGGGACCAGGGGCCGGCTGTTGTACTCGGATGCCATGGCCGCGCCGTAGGCGCCGGCGCTCATGAAGGCGACGAGGTCGCCGCTGTCCAGCGAGGGCATGATCCGGTCGCGGGTGAAGGTGTCGCCGGTCTCGCAGACCGGGCCGACGACGTCGAAGGGTTCGGGCTCGGCGTTGGTGGCGGCGACTGGGCGGATATCGTGGAAGGCGTCGTACATGGCCGGGCGCAGCAGGTCGTTCATGGCTGCGTCGAGGACCAGGAACTTGCGGCCCTCGGGTCGCTCATTGCGGTGCAGGACCTGGGAGACCAGGACGCCGGCGTTGGCGGCGATCATGCGGCCCGGCTCGAAGGCCAGCTGGACGTTGAGGTCGCCGATCACCCGGGCGATCATGGCGGCGTAATCAGCCGGCGAGGGCGGCTCCGGCATGTTGAAGTAGGGGACGCCCAGACCGCCGCCGAGGTCGAGGCGCTCGACCTTGTGACCCTCGGCGCGGAGGGTTTCGACCAGGCCGCGCATCTTGCTGAAGGCCTGTTCGAAGGGGGTGAGGTCGACGATCTGGCTGCCGATGTGGCAGGCGACACCGAGCGGATTGAGATGCGGGTGGTCGGCGGCCTTCGCGTAGAGGCGGCGGGCCTCGGTGAAGGAGACGCCGAACTTGTTCTCGGCCTTGCCGGTGGCGATCTTGGCGTGGCCGCCGGCCTCGACGTCCGGATTGACGCGGAAGACGACGGGGGCCTGGACAGTCAGGCGTTCAGCGATCTGGGCGATCAGGTCGAGCTCGGGTTCGGACTCGACGTTGATCTCGGCGACGCCGGCGCGGAGGGCGAACTCGATTTCCTGGGGTCGCTTGCCGACGCCGCTGAAGACGATGCGCTCGGCCGGGATGCCGGCGGCCAGCGCCCGGCGGATCTCGCCTTCGGAGACGGTGTCCGCGCCAGCGCCCAGCGCGCCAAGCACGCGCAGGACAGAGACGTTGCCGTTGGCCTTGACCGCATAGGCGATCAGCGGCTCGCCGAGGTTGGCGTGACTGCGCAAGGCCTCGCGGAAGACGTGGAAATGCCGCTCCAGGGTGGCCTGGCTGTAGACGTAAACCGGCGTGCCCACCGCCGTGGCGATGGCGGCGAGGGAGACGTCTTCACAGTAGAGGTCGCCGGAGCGGGTCTCGAAGTGGTTCATCTATTGGGGAGGCTTGCCGAACGGGTCGTTCGTGCCGGCGATCGGTTGCTGGCGGATGTTGGCGGTGCTGGAGGCCGGGTCGCGGACTTCCTGGTCGCTGCCCGGCTTGGCCGGCTTGTTGGCTTTCTGCGAGGCCTCGCGACGGGCGGCCTCTTCCTTGGCGCGGTCTGCCGGCGGGCGCTCGTCGGGTCCCCACATGGGACCGGGGCGTTCAAGGTCGCCGGTCTTGCCACAGGCGGTCAGGGCCGGCGCCAGCAGGACGGCGGCGGCGATCAGGAGGCCTGACGAACGGAACTTGGTCATGCGAGCACTTCTTTCCAGCGGGCGATCTGGCGGCGAACCTGATCGGGGGCGGTTCCGCCGTAGCTCTGCCGGCTGGCGGCAGAGGCGGCGGGGGTGAGGACCGAGTAAACGCCGTCGGTGATGCGCGGGTCCAGCGCCTTCAACTCAACAAGCGAAAGTTCGGGCAGATCGACACCGAGCTGCTCGGCCCGTTTGACGGCGGCGCCGGTCAGGTGATGGGCCTGGCGGAAGGGCAGGTTCAGCTCGCGAACCAGCCAGTCGGCGAGATCGGTGGCGGTCGAGTAGCCGGAGCCGGCGGCGGCGGCCATGCGTTCGGTGTTGGGCTCGAGGTCGGAGACCATGCCGGCCATGGCCAGCAGGGCCAGTTCCAGGGAGTCGAAGGCCTCGAAGGTCGGGACCTTGTCCTCCTGCATGTCCTTCGAATAGGTCAGCGGCAGGCCCTTCATGACCACTGTCAGGCTGGTGAAGCCGGCGAGCACCCGGCCGACCTTGGCGCGGGCCAGTTCGGCGGCGTCGGGATTCTTCTTCTGCGGCATGATCGAGCTGCCGGTGGTGAAGGCGTCCGACAGCTTGATGAAGCCGAACTGCGGGGTCATCCACAGGACGATCTCTTCGGCCAGCCGCGAGAGATGAGTAGCGGCGATCGAGGCGGCGGCGAGGGCTTCCAGCGCGAAGTCCCGGCTGGCGACCGAGTCGAGGCTGTTGGCTGTCGGGCGGTCGAAGCCAAGGGCGGCCGCCGTCTGGTGGCGGTCGATGGGGAAGGGGCTGCCGGCCAGCGCTGCGGCCCCGAGCGGGCTTTCATTCATGCGCACCCGGGCGTCGGCGAACCGTGAGGCGTCGCGGCCGAACATCTCTACATAGGCCATCAGGTGATGGCCGAAGGTCACCGGCTGGGCCGGCTGCAGGTGGGTGAAGCCCGGCATCAGGGCGTCGGCGTGCTGCTCGGCCTTGGCGATCAGGGCCCTTTGCAGCGCCTTGAGTTGCTGCTCGGTGCGGTCGCAGGCCTCGCGGACCCAGAGGCGGAAGTCGAGGGCGACCTGGTCGTTGCGGCTGCGGGCGGTATGCAGGCGGCCGGACGGCTCGCCGATCAGTTCGGCCAGGCGCGCCTCCACATTCATGTGGATGTCTTCGTACTCGTCGCGGAACGGGAAGGTCCCGGCGGCCATTTCCGCCTCGATGGCCGACAATCCCTGCTGGATTTGCGCCTCATCCTCGCTAGATATCGCCCCCACGGCGGCCAGCATGGCGGCGTGGGCTTTCGAGCCGGCCAGATCCTGGCCGGCGAGGCGGCGGTCGAAGCCGATGGAGACGTTGATGGCCTGCATCAGGTCCGCCGGCTTGGCGCTGAAACGCCCGCCCCACATGGCCTGGCCTTGCTTGGGTGTTTTCGAGGAGTCGTCGGTCATATGAGCGAAGTGTCCAAGGCCGGTCGGCGGCCCGATGTGATCCGGTGGGCGATAACGGTGGCGGTGCTCGTTGGCGTGCTGGCGGTTCTATATGTCATCCTGAGCGCGGTCATAGTCCCCAATGGGCCCGCGCGGCTCGAAACCTTGAAGCGCGGCAAGCTCGAGAAGCTTGAGATCACGAGGACGCCCAGCCCGGCGCCGACCCAGGCGTTCAAGGACGCCGACGGCAAGGACGTCACCATCGCCGACTTCAAGGGCAAGGTGACCATCGTCAACTTCTGGGCCACCTGGTGCGCCCCCTGCCTGGTCGAGATGCCGACCTTCTCGCGCCTGGCGGCGACCTATGCAGGCCAGCCGGTGGCCATCGTGGCGATCAGCATCGACAAGGACGATAAGGACGCCCAGGCGCGGGCCTTCATCGCCAAGAATAGGCCGCTCGACTACTACCGAGACGGAACGATGAACCTGCCGTTCCTGCTGAGCCCGCCGGCCCAGGGCATGCCGACGACGGTGGTCTACGACAAGCAGGGCGTCGAGCGGGCGCGGCTGTCGGGCGAGGCCGACTGGAGCGGGCCGGAGGCCATGGAGCTGGTTCGGTCGCTGCTGGCTGAGCCGTAGGTGGGTGCGTGCTTCGACAGGCGACCTGAAGGCCGCTGCTCGGCATGACTGGTGCTAGGGACGATGCTCCCCTTTAGTCATCCTGAGCAGCCCGCGTTTGCGGGCGTGTCGAAGGACGCGCCATGACTCCCGCCGAGATCGACCATCTGGAGCGCATCGCCGACCGGGCCTGGCCGGCGGCCGAGCGGTCGAGCCTGGGATCGTGGATCCTCAATGCCTCAACGGGGTGGTCCGGTCGTCTGAACGCCTGCTGGCCGTTGGGCGAGCCGCCGCTGTCGTTGGCCGATGCGGTCGACGCGGTGGAAGCCTGGTACGGCGCGCAGGGGTTGCCGCCGGTGTTCAAGCCGGCCGGGCCGCTGCCGGCGCTTGAGGCCGAGCTGGCCGTGCGCGGCTATCGGGCGCGGACGCCGACCCTGATGATGGTCTCAGACATTCCGGAGGTGGCGCGGCCCGGGCGGGTGACGTTGGCGGACACCGTCGGCGAGGCTTTCGAGCAGGTGTTCCTGGGCACACAGGACAATCCCGAGGACGCGGCCGAACGCATGGGGGCCTTCCACCGGGTCGCGCGGCCGCGGGTGTTCGCTTCCATTGATGTCGAAGGGGAGCCGGTGGCGATCGGTGGCTCGGCAATCGAGGGAGACTGGGCAGGCGTGTTCGGAATGCGGACGCTTTCGGCGTTTCGGCGTCAGGGTCTGGCGCAGGATATCGTGGCGGCTCTGCTGGCCGGGGCGCGAGAGGCGGGAGCGAGATGCGCCTATCTGCAGGTCGAGGCGCCGAACGCGCCGGCGATCGCGCTGTACGAGCGGTTCGGGTTCGCGACCGTGTTTGCCTACAGCTATTGGGACAGGCCTGCTTCCGCCTGATCGGCCTTCTTCTGATCACGATTGGCCGCCCACTGCGCCAGCGCCACCCCGGCCAGGGCGGCAAGCGCCCCAAATCCCTGCAGCGGCGTCATCGCTTCGGTGAAGATCAGCCAGCCCAGCAGGGCGGCGACGGCGGGCTGGACGAGGACGACGACGCTGGCCGTGGCGGTCGGCAGCCGGCCCAGCGCCCAGGCGATGGCCCCCTGGCCGGTGACGTGGACAATGGCCAGACCGAGACAGGCTCCCCAGCCGGCAAGGCTGGCCGGAAGAATGTCTTCGCCGAGCGCCAGCATGATGACGGCCAGGCCAACGGCGCCGACCAGGCTGGACCAGAACATCACCGCCATGGTCCCGAAGCGGGCCCGGGCCTGGCGCACGCACAGGAAGTAGGCGGCGTACCAGAGGGCGGTGGCGGCCGAGAGGATGTCACCCAGCGGTGGGTTG
>JANPKF010000737.1:0-2194 GCA_031425895.1 Caulobacteraceae bacterium
GTCGGCCCTGTCGGGGCAGGACTGGGAGGGCGCCGCCCGCGCCTGGGCCGCCAAGGGCGGTGTGATCCAGGTGCGCCAGGCCCAGGTCACCGGCGGCGCGGTCCGGCTCTCGGCCAAGGCCGGGACCCTGACCCCGGACGCCAACGGCCGCCTCGGCGGCGACCTCGACGCCACCCTCGGCGACCTGACCGGCAGCGGCCAGGCCCTGGAAGGACGCGTCAGCCTGCAGGACGGCAAGGCCCGTCTCGGCCCGCTGGAACTCGGCCCTTCGCCCAAGGTCTGGTAGGGCGTGATGATCCCTGCGGCAAAACCAGCGCAAGATTCTTGCGCTGCTTGCCGCCTATTGCCTCCCTCGCCGCATGGCTTTAGTCGCTTGGGTGTAGTTTGAGGTACAAATGAGCCCCGACACTCCAACAGCGCCGCCATCTCTGGAAGCGGTCCGCGCGCGCATCGACGAGGTCGATGCCGAACTGCTGCGCCTGATCGACGAGCGGTCGTCTCTGGCCGCCGCCGTCGCCGAAGCCAAGAAGGCCGCCGGCGGCGAGTTCAAGTTCGGTCTGCGCCCCTCCCGCGAAGCCCAGGTCATCCGCAAGAAGATCCAGCGCGAGAACCCGGTCGCCGGCCCCGGACTGGTGGTCCGCGTCTGGCGCGAGCTGATCGCCGACAGCCTGTCGCGCCAGGGTCCGTTCCACGTCACCGTCTGGGGCGGCCGCGCCGAGGCCCAGACCCTGGAAGCCGCCCGCCAGCGCTTCGGCGTCGCCCCGCCCGTAACCATGGCGGCCAAGCCCGAGGATGCGTTGGCCGGCGCCCGCCAACTGGGCGGCGTCGGTGTGCTGGCCCTGACCGCCGACTCGAGTTGGTGGGGCCGCCTGCTCGCCGAGCCGGAAATCCGGGTCTTCGCCACCCTGCCGTGCCTGGCGCAATGGGGGCCGACCCGCGCTCTGGCCGTCGGCGCCGTGCCGGTCGAGCCGACCGGGGCCGACCAGACCCTGTGGGTCACCGATTCTCCCGACAGCGCCGGGGCCATTGTCGAGTCCCTGAGCCGCGACGGCGTCGCCGCCGCCCCGATGCTACAGTCGGGCGGCCTCAAGCTGTTCAGCCTCGCCGGCTTCTACCAGAAGGACGACGAGCGCCTCGCCCGCGCCCCCGGGCGACTTTCCGGCGTCATCGGGGCTGCACCCGAGCCGTTCGACGTGTAAGACGCGGGCCTCTAGAAGGACCTGCTATGACCGACCGTTTCGCCGCGCCCCGTCCCGTTCCCAAGCCCGGCATCCTGGACATCGCCCCCTACAAGCCCGGCAAGGCCGCCGCTGAAGGCATCGCCAACCCCATCAAGCTGTCGGCCAACGAGAATATCCTCGGCTGCTCGGACGACGCCCGCGCCGCCTATGCCGAGGCCGCCGGCAAGCTGAACCTCTACCCCGCCGGCCGCGCCGACATCCTGCGCGCCGCCGTAGCCGAGAAATACAATCTGGAGCCCGAGCGCCTGCTGTTCGGCTGCGGCTCGGACGAGATCTTCCAGCTGCTGAACCAGACCTTCCTCGAGCCCGGCGACAACATGATCCAGGGCGCGCACGGGTTCGCCGCCTACGCCATCGGGGCTCATGCCTGCGGCGGCGAGGTCAAGTACGTCCCCGAGAAGAACTACACGATCGACGTTGACGCCCTGTTGGAAGCGGTCGACGAGCGCACCCGCCTGGTCTTCCTGGCCAATCCGGCCAACCCGACCGGCACCTGGATCAGCGCCGAAGAAGTCCGCCGGCTGCACGAAGGCCTGCCGCCCTCCGTCGTCCTGGTGCTCGACGGCGCCTATGCCGAGTTCAACACCGACCCGAACTTCGAGGATGGCCTCGGCATGGCCCGCGATGCTCACAACATCGTCGTCACCCGCACCTTCTCCAAGATCCACGGCCTGGCCGCCCTGCGGGTCGGCTGGGCCTACGCCCCCGCGCACATCGCCGATGCCATCGACCGGATCCGCGCCCCGTTCAACGTCTCCGCCCCAGCGCTCGCAGCCGCGGTGGCGGCGCTGGAGGATCGGGAATTCGAGCGGCGCTCGCAGTCTCACGTGTGGCGCTGGCGGCCGTGGCTGGAGACCGAGCTGGCGGCGCTGGGTCTGACGGTCACGCCGTCGCAGTCCAACTTCGTACTGGTCGAGTTCCCGGCGACGCCTGGCCGGACGGCGGCGGAGGCG
>JANPKF010000738.1:0-1693 GCA_031425895.1 Caulobacteraceae bacterium
GAGAGGCCGCGCAGGGCCAGGATGAACAGGACGCCCGAGACGATGTAGGCGACGGCGGCGAAGTTGGCGATCATGCGGGGGTTCCCGTCTCGGCGATAGAAGGGGGCGGGCCGGCTTTGGGCCGGACAAGGCGATAGAGACTGACGGCGGCGGGGAAGAGCACGGCGCCGAGGACGAGGAGGGTCAGGAACTGATCAACCAGGTCGTCGGCCGCGAAGGTGCGCAGATCCTTCCAGGCCCAGAGCGTGACGCCGGCGAGAAGGGCGCCGTCCAGCCACAGCAGGACCCGGGCCCAGATCGGACGCGGCGCCTCAGCGAGGTTGACCAGATTGATCGCCAGCAGGAAGCAGAAGACCGCCCCCGAGCCGATCCCGTTGATCAGGACCAGGGCGCTGGCCGCCAGACCGAGGAGGAGCAGGCCAATGAGGATCGGCAGGTGGAACTTCCCGTTCAAGGCAGTCCGCAGGCCCTTGGCCTTGGCCAGCAGCAGCGCCAGAAACAGGCCGCCGCCAAACACGGCGGCGATCATCAGGACGCCGAACCAGGGTGAGCCGCTCATGCCGCGCTCCCCGGCCGGAGGATCCGGCGCAGGCTCATGCCGGCGAAGGTCAGGGGCAAGGCCAGGAACAGGCCCATCAGCGTCCAGGTCCAGGGGTTCTGCGGGCCGTCGGCCAGGCTCTTCATGAGGACGGCGACCATGCCGCCGGCCGCGACGACGGCGAGGCCCAGCAGGCCGTACTGCATCCCGCGCGGCGAGACCCGCACCGCCGCCCGCATCAGGATCACCGGCGGCAGCAGGCCGAGGAAGGCGAAGTTGGCCGCCTGGTGACCGGCGCGCAGGGCGACGGCGAGATCGATCACCATGACCAGCAGGAAGACCGCCAGCACACCGACCATGGCCAGCGTCCGGCGCGGCCCCCGCAGCCATTTGGGCAGGGCTTCCAGCAGGTAGAAGCAGCCGACATTGAGGCCGATCACGGCCCCGATGATGCCGACAAGCTCCATCGGGGACAGGGTCATTCGCCCCCTCCCCTGCGTTCACTGCCGTCCCAGGGCGTGCGGGCCCGCACCGCCGCGACCAGTTGGACCATCACTGCCGCCAGCAGCAGGACCACGGCCAGGCCCGCCTGGATCAGGCCGGCGAGGCCGAGGTTCTTCTGGATCAGCAGCGACAGCTGCATCAGGGCCAGGGCGGTCAGCAGCAGGCCGGCGCTGTTCAGCCAGCGGCGGCGCCTGAGCACCACCCAGATATAGGCCCCGACGCCGACGAGGCCGCCGATGCCGCAGACATAACCGAGAAGCTGGGCGATCAGCTGTGAGCTCATGCGGCGCCGGCCTTCAGCACGGCCTGTTCGGCGACGTGGCGTTTGCGCAGCCGCAGGAAGGCCGACCAGAACAGGAGCTGCACGCACAGCGTCGCCATGCCCAGCTGCAGATAGGTCGTCATCGGGGCCAGGTAGGGCGGGTCGAGGGGAATGGCGTTATTCAGCAAGGATCCGAGCGGACCCATGGCCAACATGGCGAGGAACATGACGTCGCGTTCGAACCGGAAGGTGGCGAGCTTCCACCGGGTGACCATCAGGCACAGGCCAATCATGGCGACCTGCACCACGATCCATCCGCCGATGACCAGATCGATGGGGTCGAGGCTCACCCCGCCTTGTCCTTCTTCTTGTACATGGCCAGCATCCGC
>JANPKF010000739.1:0-1655 GCA_031425895.1 Caulobacteraceae bacterium
TCGAGGCTGCCGTACTGGCCGTTGATGTGGCCGGCGATGGCGTCCAGCCGGTTGCGCATGTCCTGGTAGGCCTCGACCCCGTCGCGACTGAGGGTCGCGATCTGCAGCATGAAGACCTTCTCGCGGGCCTCCGGATGGTCGGACAGATACTGCTCGTAGGCGAGGAAACGCTCCTCCAGGCCCTTGCTGTAGTCGAGGCGGTCGACGCCGATGATCATCTGGCGGCCGGCCAGGCTCTTCTCGGTGCGCTGCTGGGCGTCGATGGAGGCCGGCGAGGCGTTCTCGGTGGCGAAGTCCGCGCTGTGGATGCCGATCGGGAAGACGCCAAGCCGCGTCTTCTTGCCGAAGGCCTCGGCCAGGCCATCGTCGGCGACCTCGACGCCAAGCTCGTTGTGCAGATAGTCGGTCAGGGCCGACAGCCATTCGGCGGTGTGGACGCCGATCAGGTCGTAGTCGAACAGCTGGGCGACGAGTTTCTGGTGGCCGGGAAGGGTCGTGAACAGCTGACGCGCCGGCCAGGGGATGTGCAGGAAGAAGCCGATGCGGTTGGTGACGCCGAGTTTGCGCAGCTCGGCGGCCAGCGGGATCAGGTGGTAGTCATGGACCCAGATGGTGTCGGTGGGCCCGACCATGGCCCGCAAGGCCTCGGCGAACCGCTGGTTCACCCGTTGGTAGCCGGCGGCGTAGGATCGGCTGAAGTTGGTCAGGTCCAGACGGTTGTGGAACAGCGGCCAGAGCGTGTTGTTCGAATAGCCGTTGTAGTAGGCCGCCACGTCGTCCGGTTCGAGGTCGATCTTGGCGACGGTGACGTCGCCGATGCGGTCCAGCGCCAGCTGCCCCGTGTACTGCGGCGTGGTCTCGCCGCTCCACCCGAACCAGACACCCTGGTTCTGGCGCAGGGCGGCGGTGATGGCGGCCGAAAGCCCGCCGACGGCGCCGCCGCCGACATCGCGCGACAGACCCACGCGGTTGGAAACGACGATCAACCGGCTCATGCGGGCGCCAGGTCCAGCGAGGCTTCCAGCCAGGCGAGCAGGGCGTCCGGATCCTCCAGCCGCCAGCGGGAGCGGCTGCGGCGGGGCTGTCCGATCAGGATGGCCTCGCCGCCGAGCGCGACGGCGACGGCGAAAGCGTCTTCGTCCGTCAGGTCATCGCCGATCATGATCGGGCGAGCGCCGGCAAAGGGGGCTTCGGCCATGAAGGCCGCCAGCGCCTCGCCCTTGTCCGGGCCGGGCGTGCGCAGCTCGGCGACCATATGGCCCTCCTGGAGAACAAGGCCCGTCTGACGGGCCAGCCGCCGGGCGCAGTCGACAACCGCGGGGCCGGCGTCGGGGCGTTGGCGGTAGTGCAGGGCGACGCTGGTTCCCTTGTCCTCAAGCAGGAGGCCGCGCTCGGCCCTGGCCATGTGGGCCAGGCATTCGCGGGCGTCGGGGAGGGACGGGTGGGGCGGGGTGGCGTCGATCGCGCCGTCGGCCGTGCGACGGTCGAGGCCGTGGAGACCGGCGACGCTGGCGATCGAGCCTTCGAGGATGCGATCGACTTCCGCGATGGACCGACCGCTGAGCACGGCGATGCGGCCGCCCAGCGCCGGTCCGAGCGCCGCCAGCACCCGGGTGCGATGGGCGACAGGGCGGACCGCGTCGGGCGTCTGGGCG
>JANPKF010000740.1:0-1707 GCA_031425895.1 Caulobacteraceae bacterium
CAAACCGCAGGACCCGGCCAAGGTCGCCACCGCCCTGACCCCCGACTATGCCCTCGGCGCCCACACCGCTTCGCTGGGCCTGACCTTCTATCGCGGCGACCTGCTGGGCCAGTACCGTGGCGGCGCCTTCATCGGCCAGCACGGCTCCTGGAACCGCGACCCGGTCAGCGGCTACAAGGTCGTCTTCGTCCCCTTCACCGGCGGCAAACCCAGCGGCCCGCCCCAGGACGTCCTGACGGGCTTCCTGGACGCCAAGGTCCAGGCCAAGGGCCGCCCGGTCGGCGTGGTCGTCGACAAAACCGGCGCCTTGCTGGTGGCGGACGACGTCGGCAACGTCATCTGGCGCGTGACGCCGGCGGGGTAGCAGCCCGTCGGACAAAGGAATCCGTTGGCGCGCCGCCTTCCTCGACCTAGGGTCTCCGAAAATTCGGGGAGCCTTCGATGAAACGCCTGCTGCTGACCGGTCTTGCTCTGGTCGCCCTCACCGCCTGCCAGAAGCCGACGACGTCCGACGGTGCTGAAGGCTACGGCCCCGATCCAAAGATGCCGGCCGCCAAGACCTCGGCTCTGCCGACGGTCAACGCCCGGCAGGCCGTGGGCTGGGCCAGGGACGCCGCACCGGTTCCCGCTGAGGGCCTCAAGGTCGCCCGCTTCGCCGAGGGCCTCGAACACCCCCGCTGGCTCTACGCCCTGCCCAACGGCGATATCCTGGTCTCCGAAAGCAACAGCCCGCCGCGCGAGAGCAAGGGCCTGACCGCCGTGGTCGCCAAGAACATGATGAAGAAGGCCGGCGCCGGCGTGCCCAGCCCCAACCGCATCACCCTGCTCCGCGACAGTGATGGCGATGGCGTCGCCGAGCTGAAGGTCCCCTTCATCACCGGCCTCAACTCCCCGTCCGGCATGGTGCTGGTCGGCGCCCAGCTGTTCGTCGCCAACACCGATAGCGTGCTGGTGTTCGACTATGCCGAGGGCGCCACGAAGATCGAGGGCGCCGGCAAGAAGATCGCTGACCTGCCCGCGACCGGCTCCAATGGCCACTGGGCCCGCAACATCATCGCGGCGAAGGACGGCTCCAAGCTCTACGTCGCTGTCGGTTCGAGCAGCAACATCGCCGACGAAGGGCTCGAGGTCGAAAAGGACCGCGCCGCCATTCTGGAAATGAACCTCGACGGCTCCGGCCGCCGGGTGTTCGCCTCCGGCCTGCGCAACGCCAACGGCCTGGGCTGGGAGCCGGTCACCGGCCAGCTCTGGGCGGCGGTCAATGAGCGCGACATGATCGGCCACGACACCCCGCCCGACTACATGACGGTCGTCCAGGACGGCGGCTTCTACGGCTGGCCCTGGAGCTACTGGGGCCAGACTGTCGACGACCGCGTCCAGCCGGCCAACCCGGCCATGGTCGCCAAGGCCCTGAAGCCCTCCTATGGCCTCGGCGCCCACACCGCCTCGCTCGGCATCCACTTCTACAGCGGGGCCCTGCTACCCCAAGCCTGGCGCGGCGGGGTCTTCGTCGCCCAGCACGGCAGCTGGAACCGCGATCCGCCCAGCGGTTACCGGGTGATCTATGTGCCGTTCGCGGCGGGCAACCCGTCGGGCGGGCCTCTGGTGGTGCTGGACGGCTTCCTGAACGGGAAGAAGGAAGCGCAGGGCCGGCCGGTGGCCATCGTCGGACACCAGCAGGCCGCCAGCCTTGTCCTCGACGATGGC
>JANPKF010000741.1:0-14637 GCA_031425895.1 Caulobacteraceae bacterium
GTGTCGACCAGCGCGAACCGGCAGTTGGTCCCGCCCACATCGCCCACGAGCCGCAGGTCACTTCGTGTGAAAGCCGTCACGACGCCGGTCTCGAGGAAAGGAGGTGTTGCTGCATTGAAGGGTCCTGATCTGCGATAGCAACGCCTTGAAAGTGAGCCGGTTCAAGAAGCCCAGGCCCGGCAAAGTCGCTGGGCTAGGCTTGCGGCGGTGGTTGACGAGGGAGCATCGACGCCCCCAGTTCGCCCCGCAACCGGCTGACGGTGTTGAGATCCAGCTGGCCGAGGATGCCGCGCCTGTCCGGCGGCAGATGGGCGCCGCTCGGCGCGCCCTCCTGAAACACATAGTGGCCAAGCAGGGCTCGCCAGCCTTCCCTGTGGTTGGGTGGTAGGTCCTTCAGGGTCAGCAGGGCGTGGATCAGCACATCGCGCGGCGACCCGCGGCCCGGCGCCGGCGGCGCCCACCAGTAGTTGACCAGCATGTTGAGCGGCTCAAGCGCGCGGACGTGGTGCCACCACAGGTAGGGAATGAAGATTGCGTCCCCTGGCTCCAACTCCGCCACCAGCGCCGTTTCGAGGGCCTGGGCATAGCGGGGGTGAGCATCAAAATCCGGCGCGTCGACATTGACCAAGCTGATCGTGGCGCCGGCCGGAGACATCTCGAATGGACCGACATAGAGGTTGGCGACTTGGTCCGGCGGAAACAGGGTGAAGCGCCGACGGCCAGCTGTGACACAGGCGATGTTGTCGAAGGGGTCGCCATGGGGCGCCACTATGGTCCGGTTGCCGATCCAGATCTGCGGCTCCACCTCGCTGTCCAGCAACGGCATGAGATTTTCGGCGGAGAAGCCCGGAAACATCGTGTCGGACGACGAAGACTGGATGGCAAAGGTCGCGGGGGTCTCGTCGGCCGCGTGAGCGATCAGGTAGTCGAACGCCGCCGGCAGCGCGACTTCGGCCTTCTTGCAGTTCAGGCCGTCGAGGTCATCATTGTAGAACAGGCGTCCGCCGATCTCGGGCGGACCAACCATGGTCGGGATGAAGCGGCGGCTGTCAAACCTCAGGGTATAGTCCCGGAGCGCCTCCGGCGACCGCAGGGCGGCGTGAACCGCAGGCCAGTCTCGCACCAGACCCCGCATGACCACTGGCCGACCGTCAGCCAGGATTTCGGCGTCAAACTGCTCACGGGTGACATGCGTCCGTTCCGCGATCCTCTTCATACTTCCCCCTGATCGTCCCTGGACCGACGTCGCACCAGCATAGGGGCCTACCCGCCGTAAGACCAAGAGGCGGGTCAGGTCCACATCTTGATCGTGACGAAGGGGCCCGTGGCGGCTATTGACCCTGTCAAAGCAACAGCATCCGCCAGCCGAGGAACTCGTCCATGTCCATGATCACCACCGAGAAGCGCGGCCACATCGCCATCCTGACCCTCAACCGGCCGGAGTCGATGAATGCGCTGGGCGCGGCCGGGGATGGTGATCAGGTTCAGGCGGCCTGTGCCGCCATCAACGCCGACCAGAACATCCGCGCCGTGGTGCTGACCGGGGCGGGCCGGGCCTTCTCGGCCGGCGGCGACGTCAAGGCAATGAAGGCGCGCGAAGGGGCGTTCGGCGGCTCCGGCGTGGCCATCCGCGAGAACTACCGCAACAACATCCACCGCATCGTGCGCTCGATCTATGGCCTGGAAGTGCCGTCGATCGCGGCGGTCAATGGGGCGGCCATCGGCCTGGGCTGCGACGTGGCCTGCATGACCGACATCCGGATCGCCGCCGACACCGCCAAGTTCGGCGTCACCTTCCTCAAGCTCGGCCTGATCCCCGGCGACGGCGGCGCCTGGCTGTTGCCGCGCACAATCGGCATGAGCCGCGCCGCCGAACTGCTGTTCACCGGCGATGTCATCGACGCCGCCACCGCCGAGCGGTGGGGCCTGGTCAGCCGCGTCGTGCCGGCCGAGACCGTGCTCGACGAGGCCATCGCCATGGCCGAGAAAATCGCCCAGCAGCCGCCGCACAGCCTGCGCCTCGGCAAGTCCCTGCTGAAGCACGGCCAGTCGACCAGCTACGACACCCTCATGGAAATGAGCGCCGCCGCCCAGGCCATCAGCCACCTGACCGAAGACCATATGGAAGGCGTCACCGCCCTGCTCGAAAAGCGGCCGGCGGTGTTCACGGGTCAGTAGGTGCGCTGGGGGGCGATCATCGTCGCCGTTGGCCTGTTGCTGGTCGCCGGCTGTGACAGCGGTGCTGCGGGGAACGGCGTCCCCCGCAGCAAGGAGTGGTCGCTGCATATCATCAGCGGTCAGATCACGCTGAAACGCAGCACCGGCATGCTGGCGCTCAATGTGCTCTCGGGCCGGCCCAGCGACCTGGCGATGAGTTGCCGCTCTGACGGCCGGTTCCAGGTGCGGCTTGAGACCCGGCCGGAGACAGTCGGCAGGACGGTCGAACTCAGCGCCGGCGGGCGCTCCGTCACGCTGTCCAGGGGCGATGGGGTGATCGACGAGGCGGTGCTGTCCCTGTTGTCGTCAGATCAGCCGATCTCGGCCAGCGCCGGCGATATCGCGCTGGGCCCCTACAATCCGCCGCTCGACGACGTCACGGACGAGCTGGTCGAGCAGTGCCGCAAGTGGATGAAGCCGGCCAGGGCAGCGTCCACCGACTGGTCGCTGAGCGTCATCGGCGGTGGTCTGGCCATCATTCATGCGCCGGCCGGGAAGGAAGACCTGCGCATCTACTGCACGGCGGACGGCCGGATCGGCGCCCAGGCGCCGACCCTCAAGCCCATCGCCAGTGAGGAGCGCTTCAGCCTCGGGGCCGGCAACGAGGCCCACGTCCTCGTCGCTGATCCCGCCGCGGGCGCGGTCGTCGCCGAAGGTCCGATAAATGACGCCCTGATCGCCACCCTGGGCGGCAGCCAGCCGATCTCGGCCAGCTATGGCGCCCAAACGCTCGGGCCGTTCGCGGCGCCCCCCGAAGACCTGCGCAACACCTTCGCGGCCAACTGCCGACAGCGGGCCTTCGAGGCGGCGGCGAACGAATAGGCGATGGGCAAGGACGCATCGGGCATCGCCGCGACCTTCCCCGACGGACCGGACACCGGCCGCCTGCAATGGGAGGCGCCGAAGCTGATCTTTCGCGGCGTGACCCGCCGGGTGTTCGAGGGGCCGGCATTGGCCGGCATCCGCGCCGTGGGGGGCGAACTGGTCCTCGCCGATGACAGCCGTTTCACCCTCGGGGAGCCCTTCGCCGGCCGCTGGGCGGAAGCCATCGCCAATCCGCCGGGGCGGCTCGACAAACTGGGGGTCAAGCCAGGGATGCGGGTGGCCGTGCTGGACGTCACCGACACGGACTTCCCGTCAGAACTTGCTCAGCGAACACAGCCTTTGAACGCGTTCAGCGACCTCGACATCCTGTTCTGGGGCGCCGACGGTGCCGCGCAGATGGCGCGCGTCCCGGACCTCATCCCCATGCTGGCTCCCAAGGGAGCGCTGTGGATCGTCTCCCGCAAGGGCAAGGCGGCGACCATCAAGGATGTCGAGGTCATGGCCGCCGCCAAGGCGCACGGTCTTGTCGACAACAAGGTCTGTTCCTTCTCCGAGACCCACACCGCCTTGCGGTTCACGCGCCGCAAGGCTTGAGGGAATTTCGGCGCAGACTCCGTGCAAGGGTGGCTTTCCGTTGCGTCGGCGCGCTAGACCCGGGGCATGGCGCTTCGCGACTTCTTCCTCCTCATGGCGATGTGCCTGATCTGGGCCTCTAACAACATCTTCATCATGTTCGTGGTCAGCGACATGCATGTCGCGCCGCTGTTCTACGCCGCCATCCGATTCGGGATCGTCGCGGCCATTACCCTGCCCTGGTTGCTGCCGGCCCCTCGACCGATCTGGCGCATGATCGCCATCGCCCAGTTGATTGGCGGCCTGAACTTCGCCCTGTTGTTCGTCGGCTTTCAGACGGCAACGCCGTCGGCCGCCTCGATCATCGTCCAGCTCGGCGTGCCGATGACGACGGTGCTGTCCATGGTCATGTTGGGTGAGCGGGTGCGTTGGCGCCGAGGCCTGGGCATGGCCCTGACCCTGGCCGGCGCCCTGCTGGTGCTGTGGCATCCGGTCGGCGTGAGCATGTCGATCGGCCTGTGGCTGATCGCCGCCGCCGCCCTGGCCGGATCGCTGGGCGCGGTGATGATGAAGCAGATGGAGGGGGTTAAACCCATGCAGTTCCAGGCCTGGGTCGGCTTCTGTTCCTTCTGGCCGCTGCTTGCCATGAGCGCCATCTTCGAAAAGGGCCAGGTGGCCGGGGCGCTGAACGCCGGCTGGCCCTTCCTTGCGGCGGTGCTCTATTCGGCGCTGATCGTCTCGGTCATCGCCCACACCGTCTACTACCACCTGATCCAGAAGTACGAGGCGACTCTGATCTCGCCCCTGACCCTGATGACGCCGCTGGCGACCATCGTCATGGGCGTGTTGATCACCAAGGACCATTTCGACGTCCGCATGGGCATCGGCGCCGCACTGGCCCTGCTGGGGGTCTTGATCGTGGCGCTGAGACCCAATCATGTGATGCCCCTGCTGATGGCGATCCGGAACCGCGCCCAATGAGCCTTGAAGTCATCCCCGCGCCGTCGCCCAACTTCGACGCCCGCACCGCCCCGCCGGACATGATCGTCATGCACTACACCGGCATGAAGAGCGGCCAGGAAGCGCTGGCCCGCCTGCGCGATCCCGACGCCCGCGTTTCAAGCCACTATCTGGTCGAGGAGGATGGTCGCATCTTCTCGCTCGTAGCCGAGGAGCGGCGCGCCTGGCACGCGGGGCGCGGCAGCTGGCGGGGCGAGACCAACTGTAATGCCGTCTCGGTCGGCATCGAGATCGTCAATCCGGGCCATGAGTTCGGCTACCGGCCGTTCCCGGAGGCCCAGATCGCCGCCGTCATCGCCCTGACCAGCGACATCCGCGGCCGCTGGCAGGTGCCCGACAACCGCATCATCGGCCACTCCGACCTGGCGCCCGCCCGCAAGCAGGACCCGGGCGAACTGTTCCCGTGGCAACGGTTGGCCGAGGCCGGCCACGGTCTCTGGGCCGAGGCCGATCCGGCGCCGGGTGATCCGCTGACTGAGGGCGCCGAGGGCGTCGGCGTCTTTGCGCTGCAGGCCGGTCTGACCCGCCTCGGCTACGACTGTGCCCCGTCGGGCCAGTTCGACCAGAACACCCGCGAGGTGGTCATGGCCTTCCAGCGCCACTGGGTGCAGAGCCGCTTCGACGGCGTCGCAGATGGCCTGACGCGGGCGCGACTGATGGCGGTGATCCGGGCGGCGGCGGCCTAGATCCGGCTCCACAGCGGCGGCCGCACCGGCGGTTCGCGCCAGCGGTCGAACGTCTTGCCACGCAGGGCCATCAGGCCCCCTTGCAGCGCCAGCACGATCTTTGTCGCCTTGCTGGTCGAGGTGCGGGTGTCCCAGGCCTTCGGTCCGCGCGCGACGACGCGGACGCCGATTTCGCGATAGACGCAGTTCGCCGCCCCGACTGCCCAGGCCGAACGAAAGGGCAGCGACCGAAGGCCCCAGCGCGAACTTTGGTAATAGGGCTCGGCGGCCTCGACCAGGCTGAAGGCGAGGTTGGCCACGGACTGACGGTGCTTCGGATCGGCGAGTTCTTCGCGCGGCACGTTGGCCTCGGTCAGCCAGGTGTCGGGCAGGTAGACCCGGCCGTTCTCGGCGTCCTCTACGATGTCGCGGGCGATGTTGGTCAGCTGGAAGGCCAGACCCAGGTCCTGGGCGCGGCGCAGGGTGGTGAGGTCACCCGGCTTCACGCCCATGACCAGCGCCATCATCACCCCGACCGCACCGGCCACATGCCAGCAGTATTTGAGCGTGTCCTCGAAGGTCAGGTAGCGGACCTCGGACACGTCCATCGCGAACCCGTCGATCAACTCGATGGCCCAGGCCTCGGGGATGCCGCGTCGCAGGGCCACCTGCTGGAAGGCGGCGAAGGCGGGGTCCGACTGTGCCTCGCCGGCCAGGGCCGACCGGGTCTTTGCGTAAAGATCTTCGAGGGTTGCGCGAACCTGCTCAGGCGACACGACAACGCGGTCGTGGCCCAGGGTCTGACCGTCGATGACGTCGTCGCAGTGGCGGCACCAGGCGTAGAGCATCTCGGCGTCGACGCGGGTTTCCGCGTCGAACAGGGCGGCGGCGGCGGCGAAGCTCTGGCTACCTTTCTGGATGGCCTCGCGACTGGTCGCCTCGATGCTCAAGCCAGATCCTCGTTCATCAGCCCGGCGGTGGCCTTGGCCGAACCCACCACGCCGGGGATACCGGCGCCCGGGTGGGTGCCCGCACCGACGAAGTAGAGGTTGGGAATCTTGTCGTCGCGGTTGTGGGTGCGGAAGAAGGCGCTCTGGGTCAGGATCGGCTCAAGGCTGAAGGCCGAGCCCAGGTGGGCGTTGAGTTCGCTCTTGAAGTCGGCCGGGGTGAAGATGCGCTGGACCGTCAGGTCGCGGCGCAGGTTCGGGATGTAGCGGGCCTCCAGGTAGTCGAGGATGCTGTCGGCATAGGCCGGGCCTTCCTTGGCCCAGTCGATGTCGGCGGTTCCCATGTGCGGCACCGGCGAAAGGACATAGTGGGTGCTGCCGCCGGGAGGGCCCATGCCGGGGTCGCTGGCGCAGGGGGAGTGAAGATAGAGCGAGAAGTCGTTGGCCAGATTGTCTTTAGTGTAAATCTCGTCGATCAGGCCCTTGTAGCGATGGCCGAAACAGATGGTGTGGTGGCGCAGCTGCGGCTGCTCCGCCTTCAGGCCGAAGTGCACGACGAACAGGCTGGGGCTGAAGCGCTTGCGCTTGACCGCCGTGGCCGCCTGGCGACCGCGCGGATCGTCCTTCAGCAGATGCTCATAGGTGTGGACGATGTCGGCGTTGGAGGCGACGGCGTCGAAGGCTTCAGGGCCGGCGTCGGTGACCACGCCCGTGGTGCGGCCGTTGCTGGTGGTGATCTGGCGCACCGGCGACGACAGGCGAAGCTGGCCGCCGAGATCCTGGAACAGTCGCGCCAGGCCGTTGATCAGCTCGCCGGTGCCGCCGCGCGGGAACCAGACCCCTCCGCGCCGCTCAAGCGCATGGATCAGGGCGTAGATGGACGAAGTGGCGAACGGGCTGCCGCCGACCAGCAGGGTGTGGAACGACAGGGCCTGGCGCAGGTGCTCGTCCTGCACGAAGCCGCAGACCTTGGCGTAAACGCTGCGCCAGGCCTGCAGCTTCATCAGCTGCGGCGCGGCGGTGATCATGCTCTTGAAATCGAGGAAGGGAACGTGGCCCAGCTTGACGTAGCCCTCCTGGAACAGCTCCTCGCTGTACTTCAGGAAACGCTGGTAACCCGCGACATCAGCAGGGTTTCTCGCCGCGATCTGCCGATCCAGTTCCGCCTGGTTGTTGACGTAGTCGAACGTGTCGCCGTCCTCCCAGCACAGCCGGTAAAAGGGATCGACGCTGATCAGTTCGAGATAGTCGGACATCTTGCGGCCGGAGAGGGCGAACAGCTCCTCCAGGCTGGCCGGGTCGGTGATCACCGTCGGCCCGGCGTCGAAGGTGTGGCCCTCTTCCTTCCAGACGTAGGCGCGGCCGCCGGGCTTGTCGCGGCCCTCATAGAGGGTGACGGCGTGGCCTGCGGACTGCAGGCGGACGGCAAGCGCCAGCCCTCCGAAGCCCGATCCGATAACGGCGACACGCTTGGAGGTCATCGGGGGAGGTCCTTGAGTACTGAGGATTCGGCCATCACCTTTATGGCGGCGCCGATGGGCACCGGCGGCTTGCCGGTCAGGATGCGCGCCTTGTCGGCCAGGGTCGGCCGGGCGGCATAGAAGCGTTCGACCAGCGGCTGGCGCAGGCGATAGAAGCGGCCGAGCACGCGGTAGCGCAGCTCCGGCGCGCAGGCGCGGAACAGCATGCGATTGAGCAGGCGGAAGTAGCCGCGCTCTTCCCAGGTGGTGATCGAGCGTTGGCGGACGGCGGCGCGCACGCTGGCCGTGTCCAGCCGGGGCAGGGCGGCGATCTCGTCGGCAAGGCGGGCGGCGTCGGGCAGGCTGTAGCCGGTGACCGGATGGAACAGGGCGGCGCGCAGGCCGACGCTGGCGGCGCTGCCCGAGGCGTCCCACCAGGCAGAGATATCACCACCCAGCGCGATGGGCAGGATGCCGTCCTCTTCGCGCACCAGGGAGGCGATCCCCCAGCCTTGGGCGCTCGCATAGGCGGCGATGTCAGCACGCAGGGCGTCTTTGTCGAGCGCCTCGCCGTCGCTGTAGCGGGTGTCCTCGATCAGCAGCCGGGTGGGCGACAGAGGCAAGGTGTAGAGGAAGCGGTAGCCGTCCAGCTGATCGACCGTGGCGTCCATGACGATGGGACCGGAAAGCCCGTGCGGCGCCGACAGCTCCAGCTCCTGGCCAAGAAACTTCTGCCAGCCGAGCACAAGCGGGCCGCTGGTCGGCCCCCGGGCGTCGATGATCAGCGGGGCGGTCAGGGTCGTGCCGTCGGCCAGCATGGCGATGTTGGCGTTCAGGTCGGCGACGGCGGTGTTCAGCCGGATCGCGGCGGCGCCCAGTTCGGCCGCGACATGGCTCGCGAAACGACTGGAGGGGATGGAAAGGTAGGGGGTCGTCAGCTGTCGCTCGTACCCGGGGAAGCGGACGCTGTAGCCGGCCCAGCGGTGACCGACCATGGGATCCAGCCAGTCGCGGATCGCGGGCGTCAGATCGCTTTCAAAGCAGGACCAGGTGTGGACGCCACCAAGCACCGGCCCCGCTTCCAGCACCAGGATATCGAGGCTTGGACGGAAGGCGCGCAGGCGCAACGCGATCAGGCCACCGGCCAGACCGCCGCCGGCGATGATCACGTCATGGTCGAAAGCGCGCCCCATGACGGCGGATGTAGCACGCCGCGAACGTTGGAACAGGGATCAGCCGCGCCGCAGGATGAATTCCTCGTCCATCGTCTGTCCGACCGGGAAGATGTAGTCGCCAACCTTCTCGAACCCGAGCCGGCCGTAGAGCCGCTGGGCTCCCTGGTTTTCAGACCAGACGCCGATCCAGAGACGGCGTGGGCCGTCGCGTTCCAGCCATGCGAGGGCGGTGTCCAGCAGCCGCCCTCCGAGCCCTCCGCCCTGATGGGCCTTGAACAGATACAGCCGGTAGAGCTCGCCATCGGCCTGCGTCGCCTCGTCATGGGGCAGGCTGCAGGGCCCGGCGGACGCATAGCCGACGACTTCGCCATCCGCCTCGACAAGCCAGTGGGCCTTGTCGGGATGAGCCAGGTCGGCCCGGGTGCGCTCCAGACCGTAGGCGTAGGCGAGAAAGGCCGACAGGTGCTCCGGCGGATAGAGATGGCCGAACGTCTCGGTGAAGGTTTCGCCGCCGATCCGTGACAGGGCGTCGACGTCTTCCTCGGTGGCGCGGCGGATCGTGGGGGTGGTCATGAATCGCTCATTAGAGGGCCCTGCCCATTCCGTCATCCCGGCCGTGGCCCAAAGCGTGGAGCGCCGGGGCACAGGGGCGCTCGCGGAGGCGGTCATCGCATCCTGTCCGCGCTTACGTCCCGGATCGCCTGGGCGGGGCGACCGGAGTGACGGTGCTGTTGGGGTTGTGAACTGGCGATTGGGCCGGCGGGCCGCTACCATCGAGGGATGACCCTTGCCTACTACACCCACCCCGACATGCTCGATCACCATCCCGGTGTCGATCACGCTGAACGCTCCGAGCGACTGACGGCTGTGGTCGACGCGCTGGACGACCACGCGGGCCTCGACCTCCACCGCCTGGAGGCCCCGCAAGCCTCGCTGGAAGACCTGCTGCTCGTCCATCCCCAACGCTACATCGACGCCATGCTGGCCGCCGCGCCGCGCGAGGGCGTCGTGCGGCTGGACGAAGACACCTTCCTGTCTAGCGGCAGCATCGTCGCCGCCCGCCGCGCCGCCGGCGCCCCGATCGAGGCGGTTCGGGCCGTGGCGCGGGGCGAGACCCAGCGCGCCTTCTGCGCCGTGCGCCCGCCGGGGCATCACGCCGAACCGGACACGGCGATGGGCTTCTGCGTCTTCTCCAACGTCGCCATCGCGGCCCGGGCCGCCCAGGCGGCCGGTCTGGCGCGCGTCGCCGTCGTCGACTTCGACGTCCACCATGGAAACGGCACCCAGGCCGTCTTCCAGAGCGATCCAAGCCTGTTCTTCGCCTCCATCCACCAGTCGCCCCTCTACCCGGGCACGGGTGACCCATCGGAGACCGGGGTGGGCAATATCGTCAACGGCGTGGTCGCGCCGATGGCGCCCCGCGAGCAGTGGCGAGCGACCTTCGAGCGGCTGATGTCCAGCGTCGACGCCTTCGCCCCCGATCTTGTGATCATCTCGGCCGGCTTCGACGCCCATGCCCGCGATCCGCTGGCGCAGCAGCTTCTGGAGGCCGAGGACTACGCCTGGGCGACCCGCGCGGTGGTCTCTGTCGCCAACGGGCGCGCCCGGGGGCGGGTTGTCTCATCCCTCGAGGGCGGTTACGACCTAGAGGCGTTGGGGCGTTCGGCCCTGGCGCATGTGCAGGCGTTGCAGGACGTATGACGGTGCGCCGGGGGGCGCGTCATGCGGGAACCGACCCCAAGGCCCGGTTTTCGGTAAGTATGGCTGACGCTTTGACCGCCGATATCGCGCCTGCCACCGCCACGCCTAAGGGCGGGTCGGTGACGCTTGTGCGGCACGGCGAGCCGGCCCAGTCGCGACGGGTTCGTCTGAATGCCGAGGAGTACCGCGCCTGGTGGGCCGGCTATGAGGTCAAGGGAATCAAGCCGGGCCAGACGCCGCCCGAAGGCCTGAAGGTCGTCGCCCAGAGCGCTGATGTGATCATCGCCTCGATCCGGCCGCGCTCCATTGAAACCACGCACGCCATCTGCGCCGGCAAGGCGTTCGCGCAAGACCCGCTGTTCGTCGAAGCCCCGCTGCCGCCGCCCAGATGGCCGGCCTGGCTGCGCCTGTCGCCCAAGATCTGGGGCTTTCTGGCCCGGCTCAACTGGGTGCTCAGCGACAAGCACGACGAGGTGGAGACACACCGCCAGGCCGAACAACGCGCCGCCGACGCCGCCCGCATGGTGGCGGCCATGGCGGATCAGGGTCAGGACGTGCTGATCGTCGCCCACGGCTATTTCAACCAGCGAGTCGGCTCGGCCCTCCGCCGTCAGGGCTGGCAGTGCGTGCAGGACCAGGGCTTCCGTTACTGGTGCGCCCGGAAGTTCGTTCGTCCCTGAGGCGGCGACAGCGTTCAAACGAAATTGACCATCTTCCGTCGTTGCCGGGTTTCCTCCGGCTGACTACGGTGCCCGCTTTCCCGCAGGACGCGACATGACCGACACCGCCGCCATAGACGCCCTCTCTTTCGAGGACGCCCTCAAGGAACTGGAGCGCATCGTCCAGACGCTGGAGTCGGGCCAGGCGCCGCTGGAGGAATCGATCAGCGTCTATGAGCGCGGCGCGCTCCTGAAGGCGCATTGCGAGAAGAAGCTGGAAGCCGCCCGCCTGCGCGTCGAGAAGGTCGTGCTGGCCCAGGGCGCGCCGACCGGCGTCGAACCGGCAGAGTTCGGCTGATGAGCATGAGCCTCGACCGCCGGATCGCCGAGGCGGCCGATCTCGTCACCGTTGCGCTGGACGCTCTGCTGCCGCGCGCTGACGGTCCGGAAGGCCGGCTGACCGAGGCCATGCGCTATGCGGCGCTCGGGCCCGGCAAACGGCTGCGGCCCTTCTTTGCGCTGGAAACCGGCAAGATGTTCGACCTGCCGGAGCGGCCGGTCCTGCGCGCCGCCTGCGCCCTTGAATGCATCCACGCCTACAGCCTGGTGCATGACGACCTGCCCTGCATGGACGACGACGACATGCGCCGGGGCCGTCCCACCGTGCATATCGAATACGACGAGGCGACCGCCGTGCTGGTTGGGGACGCGCTGCAGAGCGCCGCCTTCGAGATCATGGCCCACCCTGACACCCATCCGGACGGCGCTGTTCGCGCCGAACTGGTTCGCAAGCTGGCCCATGCTTCCGGCGCCCAGGGCATGGCCGGCGGCCAGATGATCGACATTCTGGGCGTGCGCGAAGACCTCGGCGGCGTGGCCCGCATGCAGCGGCTGAAAACCGGCGCCCTGATCGCCTATGCCTTCGAGATTCCCCTGGTCATGGCCCACGCCCAGGAAGCCGAGCGCCACGCCCTGATGGCCTTCGCCCAGGACCTGGGCCTGGCCTACCAGATGGCCGACGACGTGCTCGACGCCGAGGGCGATCCGGCGACCATGGGCAAGGCGACCGGCGGCAAGGACGCCGCCAAGGGCAAGGCCAACTACGTCACCCTGCTGGGGCTGGGCGCCGCCAAGGAGCGGGTCGAACTGCTGGCCGAACAGACCCGGGCGCACCTCGACGGGTTTGGCGAGCGGGCTGCGGTGCTGCGCGAGTCGGTGGATTTCGTGCTCGGACGCCGGAACTAGGCCGGCCGTGTTGACGCCGGTCCATGCGCTGGAGGCGCTGCCCAGGTCGATCTTTCTTGCCGGACCGACGCCGCGCGATCCGTCGACGCCGTCCTGGCGACCCGAGGCTTTGCGACTTCTAGGGGAATTGGGCTTCGATGGCGCTGTTTATGTGCCCGAGAGCCGGGACTGGCTGCCGCACAACGAATACGAGGGCCAGATCCACTGGGAGTGGGAGGCGCTGAACCTGGCCACCGCAGTCGCCTTCTGGGTGCCAAGAGACCTGGTCTCCATGCCGGGCTTTACCACGAACGTCGAATTTGGCCTGCTCATCCAGAGCGGCAAGCTGGTCCTCGGCTTTCCCCAAGGCGCACCGAAGATGAAATACCTCGCTCGGCTGGCGGAGCGTCACGGCGCGTCGGTCCATCACAGCCTGGCAGAGACCCTACAGGCGGCTGTCGAGCGCTGCCGCCAGCCGTTCCGCGCCTGAAGTGGCTGATCTTCATCTTCTGCACGCGGAATTCTCACGAATCCGCCAGCCTTTGGTTTGCAGCGCCCGCTGCGGACGCTAGTTTGCAGGTTCAGAGGCGCGCGACAGACCGCGCCGTCATGGACTGCGCTCTAGATGCCCCCTGTGACCCCGTTGCTCGATACCGTCGCCTCGCCGGCGGACACCCGCGACTTTACCATCCCCCAGCTCAAGCAATTGGCCGAAGAGGTCCGGGCCGAGACGATCGAGTCCGTCTCCGTCACCGGTGGCCACCTTGGGGCCGGCCTGGGCGTGGTCGAGCTGACCGTGGCGCTGCACCATGTGTTCGAAACGCCCAGGGACATCGTCATCTGGGACGTCGGCCACCAGGCCTATCCCCACAAGATCCTCACCGGACGCCGCGACCGCATGCGCACCCTGCGCCAGGGCGGCGGCCTGTCGGGCTTCACCAAGCGGGCCGAAAGTGAATACGACCCCTTCGGCGCAGCCCATGCGGCGACCTCGATCTCGGCGGCGCTCGGCTTCTGCGCGGCGCGGGACGCCAAGGGCGACAACAACAAGGTCGTCGCCGTGATCGGCGACGGCTCGATGAGCGCCGGCATGGCCTATGAGGCGATGAACAACGCCGCCGAGACCACCGGCCAGATCATCGTCATCCTCAACGACAACGACATGTCCATCGCCCCGCCGGTCGGCGGCATGAGCGCCTATCTGGCCCGCGTGGTGTCGTCCGGCGGCTACCAACAGCTGCGCAACCTCGGCAAGTCGATGAGCCGGGTCTTCCCCAAGAGCCTGCAGGAAGCGGCCCGCAAGGCCGAGGAGTTCGCCCGCGGCATGGTCACCGGCGGCACCTTCTTCGAGGAACTGGGCTTCCAGTACGTCGGGCCGATCGACGGCCATGACCTCGATGCGCTGATCCCGGTGCTGCAGAACGTCCGGGAGATGAACAAGCCGGTGCTGGTTCACGTCGTGACCCAGAAAGGCAAGGGCTACGCCCCGGCCGAGAGCGCCGACGACAAGTACCATGGCGTGGTGAAGTTCAACGTCGTCACCGGTGAGCAGGCCAAGGCCGCCGCCGGCCCGCCCGGATACACCAAGGTCTTCGCCCAGGCCCTGGTCAAGGAAGCGGAGAAGGACGACCGGATCATCGCGGTGACCGCCGCCATGCCGTCCGGCACCGGCCTCGACATCTTCCAGAAGGCCTTCCCCAAGCGCTGCTTTGACGTCGGCATCGCCGAGCAGCACGCGGTGACCTTCGCCGCCGGCCTGGCCGCCGACGGCATGAAGCCCTTCTGCGCCATCTATTCGACCTTCCTGCAGCGCGGCTACGACCAGGTGGTGCACGACGTCGCCATCCAGCGTCTGCCCGTGCGCTTCGCCATGGACCGCGCCGGCCTGGTCGGCGCCGATGGCCCGACCCACGCCGGCAGCTTCGACGTCGGCTTCATGGGGGCGCTGCCCGGTATGATCCTGATGGCCGCCGCCGACGAGGCCGATCTAGCCGCTATGATCGCCACGGCCTGCGAGATCGACGACCGGCCCTCGGCCTTCCGCTATCCGCGCGGCGACGGCGAGGGCGTCGAGATCCCCGAACTGGCCTTGCCGCTCGAGATCGGACGGGGCCGCATCGTACGCGAAGGCACGGCGGTGGCGATCCTGTCGCTCGGTACGCGCCTGCACG
>JANPKF010000742.1:0-3591 GCA_031425895.1 Caulobacteraceae bacterium
CGACGAGCCCGCCGAGGCCATAGATCAACAGGTTACGACCCAGCAGCTTGCTCGCGCCGACGGCCCGGTACTTCACGCCGCGCAGGGCCAGCGGGATCAGCGCCACGATGACCAGGGCGTTGAAGATGACCGCCGACAGGATGGCGCTTTCCGGCGAACCCAGCTGCATGACGTTCAGCGCGCCGAGCGCCGGCAGGGCGACCACGAACATCGCCGGGATGATCGCGAAATACTTGGCCACGTCATTGGCGATGCTGAACGTCGTCAGGGCGCCGCGCGTGATCAGCAGCTGTTTCCCGACCTCGACGATCTCGATGACCTTGGTCGGGTCGGAGTCGAGATCGACCATGTTCCCGGCCTCGCGGGCGGCCTGGGCGCCGGTCTGCATGGCCACGCCGACATCGGCCTGGGCAAGCGCCGGCGCGTCGTTGGCGCCGTCGCCGCACATGGCGACCAGCCGACCCTTGGCCTGTTCAGCCTTGATGAGGCGCATCTTGTCCTCGGGCGTGGCCTCGGCGAGGTAGTCATCGACCCCGGCCTCCGAGGCGATGGCGGCGGCCGTGACCGGGTTGTCGCCGGTGATCATCACGGTGCGCAGGCCCATGGCGCGGAGTTCGGCGAAGCGCGCCTTGACCCCCGGCTTGACGACGTCCTTCAGGTGGATGACCCCGACCAGACGGCCGTTCTCGGTCACGGCCAGAGGCGTGCCCCCCGAACGGGCAATCCGGTCCACGGCGGCGGTGAACTCGGCCGGGGCGACGGCGCCCTTCTCCAGCGACTTGAGTACGGCGTCGACCGCCCCCTTGCGCCAGGACAGGGTTCCGGCGTCCACACCCGACTGGCGGGTCACGGCGGTGAAGGAGATGGCCTTGGCGCCATCGGGCAGTTCGGCGACCACGCCAGCATTCCTGCCCAGCTCGACGATCGAGCGACCCTCCGGCGTCTCGTCGGCCAGCGAGGCCATGACGGCGGCGCGCAGGGCGGCTTCGGGCCGGACGCCGGCGACCGGGATGACCTCGGTCGCCATGCGGTTGCCGAAGGTGATGGTGCCGGTCTTG
Organism: Caulobacteraceae bacterium; assembly: GCA_031425895.1. Taxonomy (GTDB): domain Bacteria; phylum Pseudomonadota; class Alphaproteobacteria; order Caulobacterales; family Caulobacteraceae; genus Caulobacter. The sequence continues at coordinate 1,059 of JANPKF010000742.1, forward strand.
TCGAGCAGCAGGGTGTCGACGTCGCCTGCCGCCTCCACCGCACGGCCCGAGGTGGCCAGCACGTTCACCTTCAGCAACCGGTCCATGCCGGCGATGCCGACGGCGGACAGCAGTCCCCCGATCGTGGTCGGGATCAGGGTGATGAACAGGGCGCCCAGCACAATGGGATCCAGCTTCACGCCTGAATAGGCGCCGAGGCCCAGCAGGGTCACGACCGCGATCAGGAAGACCAGGGTCAGGCCGGCCAGCAGAACCGACAGGGCCAGTTCATTGGGCGTCTTGCGACGGTTCGCGCCCTCGACCATGGCGATCATGCGGTCGAGGAAGGTCGAACCGGGCGCCGACGTGATGCGGATTTTCAGCCAGTCGGACACGACCGTGGTGCCGCCGGTAACGGCCGAACGGTCGCCGCCGCTTTCGCGAATGACCGGGGCGCTCTCACCGGTGATGGCGGCCTCGTTGACCGAGGCCACGCCCTCGACGATCTCGCCGTCGGAGGGGATGACGTCGCCGGCCTCGACCAGGACGATGGAGCCCACCGTCAGGTCGCCGGCCGGCATCTGCGAGACCGCGCCGGTCGCCGGATCAACCAGCTTGGCGGGCGTCGTCACGCGGGTGGCGCGCAGGCTGTCCGCCGCCGCCTTGCCCCGCCCTTCGGCGACGCTTTCAGCGATGTTGGCGAACAGAACCGTGGCCCAGAGCCAGAGCGCCAGCTGGATGGCGAAGCCCGCCGACTGGCCCGAGGCGATCGCCCCCGCCGCCGAGACTGTGGCCAGCAAGGCGACAATCCAGGTGACGAAGATGACCGGGTTCCTGAGCAGGTGACGCGGGTTCATCTTGACGAAGGCGTCGCCGAACGCGCGGCCGAGCATGGCGCCGGTCAGGCCGCCGCCCAGCCTGGAGGTCGAGGGCCGGCTTTCGCCGATCTCGGGGTTTGCGAAGGTCATGTCAGGTGTCCGATCACTGGACCCCGCCGAGCATCTGGAAATGCTCGACGATGGGTCCGAGGGCGAGGGCGGGGAAGAACTGCAACCCGCCCAGAATGAGGATGACGCCGATCAACAGGCCGATGAACTGCAGGCCGTCCGTCGGCAGGGTGCCGGTCGAGGGAGCCAGCTTCGGCTTGACCACCAGGGCGCCAGCGATGGCCAGCACGGCGACGGCGGGGATGAACCGGCCCATCAGCATGGAGATGCCCAGGGTCGTGTTCCACCAGGGAGCGTTGGCGGTGAGCCCTGCGAAGGCCGAACCGTTGTTCGCCGCCGCCGAGGTGTAGGCGTACAGCATCTCCGACAGACCATGCGGCCCATGATTCAGCAGCCCCTCCATCGCGGTCGGGAAGACGGCGGCGATCGAGGTGAAGCCCAGGATGGCGAGCGGCAGCACCAGCACCGCGATCATGGCGAACTGGATCTCGCGCGCCTCGATCTTCTTGCCGAGATATTCCGGCGTCCGGCCGACCATCAGTCCGGCGATGAAGACCGCCAGCATGGCCATCACGACCATGATCGCGATGCCCGAGCCGATCCCGCCGGGCAGGATCTCGCCCAGTTGCATCAGGAACATCGTCAATCCGCCGGACAGCGGCATCAAGCTGCCGTGCATGGCGTTGACCGAGCCGTTCGAGGCGCCGGTCGTCTGACCAGCCCAGGCGACGGAGGCGGGCAGACCGAAGCGGGTTTCCTTGCCTTCCATATTGACGGGCTGATCGATCCCGGCGGCGACGAGCGCCGGCGCGGGCTGGCTTTCGGCGACGTAGATGCCGGCCGTGCAGGCGGCCAGCAGGACGAAGGCCGCGATGACCAGGGCGCGGACATCCTTCTTCGCCAGCACGCTGCGGCCGAAGGCGAAGAAGGCCGCCCAACCGAGGACGTTGATCGACACGGCCGTGATCAGATTGGTCAGGGCCGAAGGGTTCTCGAACGGATGCGCCGAGTTGGCGTTGAAGACGCCGCCGCCGTTGATGCCCAGTTGCTTGATGGCCAGCTGACTGGCGACCGGGAACAGCGACAGGGTCTGTTCGCCGCCTTCGAGGCCCCGGGCCGTGACGGAGGCCGCCAGGCTCTGGACCACGCCGAGACCGGTCAGCACCATCGCCAGCAGAAGCGCGGCGGGCAGCAGCAGGTAGAGGGTCGTGCGGGTCATGTCGGCCCAGAAATTGCCGACACCCTCGCCGCGGTTGGCGACGAAGGCGCGCGCCAGGGCGGCCGCGATGGCGGCGCCGGTGGCGGCGGACAGGAAGTTCTGCACCGTCAGTCCGACCATCTGGCTGAAGGTCGACAGGGTGCTTTCACCGCCATAGCTCTGCCAGTTGGTGTTGGTGACGAAGCTGACGGCCGTGTTGAACGCCAGATGCGGCGACAGACCCGCGAACCCCTGCGGGTTCAGCGGAAGGAGGCCCTGCAGACGCAGGATGGCGAACAACAGGAAGAAGCCGACGGCATTGAAGGCGATCAGGGCGCCGGCATACGCGACCCAGCCCTGACTGCGTTTCGGGTCGATGCCCGAGGCCTTGTAGAAGACGCCTTCCACA
>JANPKF010000743.1:0-2796 GCA_031425895.1 Caulobacteraceae bacterium
GTCGGCCAGACCACCAGCTCGAACGACATGGCGCTTTCGCCGAAGCCGACCAGCCAGACCTGGGTCTTGCGCCGGGGAGTGTCTTCCATGGTGAAAGGCACATCGTGGGCGGCCTTAAGCACCGCGTCGCGCACGGCCGCCTTGTCCGATCCGTAGGCGACACGGAAGGGGATATGCATGCGGCGCAAGCTGTTCTGGTGGGTCCAGTTGGTCACCGGCTGTTCGATAAGCCGGCTGTTGGGGACCAGAACATCGAGGTCGTCGTTATTGCGCAGGCGCACGGCGCGGGGGCCGATCTCGGCGACGACGCCGCGCTCGCCGGTCTGCAGTTCCAGATAGTCGCCGATACGGATCAGGCGGTCGAAGATCAGCACCAGGCCCGAGATGAACTCCTTGACCACCCCCTGCAGGCCGAAGCCCAGACCGACGCCGAGGGCGCCGGCAAACAGGCTGAGCCCGGAGAGATCGACGCCGAGCGCCGAGACGCCCATGTAGAAGCCGATGACGACGGCGCCATAGGTGGTCAACTTCTCGGCGATGTAGATCGATGGCGCGGACTGCGGGGCCCGGTCGCGGATCCTGCGGAACAGGCGGCCGGCGATGCGCGAGACGAGCAGGGCGATCAGGATGAGCAGGACGCAGGCGACGATGCCGCCCGGCGTCAGATAGGACTTGCCGACCATCAACAGCTTGAAGTCGGCGATGTTGCTGAGGTCGCGCGCCAGTTCGTGGATTTCGCGCGGGATGAAGTCCAGGGCCATGCGGGGACCATGCAAGCCCCGGCGTCTGGAAACAAGAGCCCCGGCGCGGGGGCGCGCGACCTTCTGGCCCGGCAAATCCACTTGGGCCGACGGCGCGACAGCGACTATAAATCCCAACTGTGGCACAGGCCGTGGGGAGCCTGCCGGGGGAAGTTTTCATGGCGTTTGCGGCGGTGCTCAACCTGGACAGCCTGAATGGCGTCAATGGTGTGCAGTTCAACGGACTGCTCGGCGGCGACCAGTCCGGTTTCTCTGTCGGCTGGGCGGGCGACGTCAACGGCGACGGCTTTGCCGACCTGATCATCGGCGCCCCCTACAACGACGCCAGCGGCGCCTATTCCGGCTCAGCCTATGTGGTGTTCGGCAAGGCGAGCGGTTGGAGCGCCAGCGTCGCTCTGGAGAGTCTGGACGGGACCAGCGGCTTCATTATCGAGGGGCGGTTCGGCAACGAAGAGGCCGGCTTCTCGGTGTTCGCGGCCGGCGACCTGAACAACGACGGCTTCGGCTATGTCGTGGTCGGCGCCCGCAAAGCGGACCTGGCCGGGCTTGATTCGGGGGCGGCCTATGTCGTCTTCGGCCACGGCGGGCCATGGAGCACGGTCGACCTGGCCGCCCTGAACGGAACCAACGGCTTCCGGGCCACCGGCGCGGCGGCGGGCGACTACGCCGGCGGGGCGGTTACGACCGTGTCGGATATCAACGGCGACGGGATCAACGACCTGCTGATCGCCGCCCGACTGCATGACGCCAACGGGCTGGACGCGTCGGGCTCGATCTATGTGCTCTTCGGCAAGAACGGCGCGTTTTCGGCGACCCAGTCCCTTGGCGGTCTCAACGGGAGCAACGGCTTCCGCATCAACGGCGAGCTGGCCAACGATCTGGCCGGAGCCGCGGTCGCCTCGGCGGGTGACGTCAACGGTGATGGTCTGGCCGACCTGATCATCGGCACAAAGTACGCCGATCCGAACGGCATCAACTCCGGCAGCGCCTGGGTGGTGTTTGGCAAGACCGGCGGCTGGACCGCCGACCTCAATCTGTCCAGCCTGGATGGGACCAACGGGTTCCAGCTGAACGGCGCGGCCGCGGGCGACAATGTCGGAACCTCGGTCGCCGGGGCCGGCGACGTCAATGCCGACGGCTATGCCGACATCATCGTCGGGGCCGAGGCGCTCGACCCGACCGGGCAGAGCAACGCCGGCGGGGCCTATGTGGTGTTCGGCCATGGCGGGGCCTGGAGCGCCAACATCGCCGTGTCGGCGCTGAACGGCGCGGACGGTTTCCGCATCAACGGCGAGCTGGCGGGCGACCGGGCCGGGCGGGCGGTGGCCGGGGCCGGAGACGTCAACGGCGACGGCTGGTCCGATCTCCTGATCGGCGCCTACCTGGCCGACCCGAACGGGCGCAGCGCCAGCGGGGCCAGCTACATCGTCTATGGCCGGGCCAGCTTCGCGGCGACCCTGGAGCTGTCCGGTCTGAACGGGAGCAACGGCTTCGAGATCGCCGGCGAGCTGGCCAACGACCAGTCGGGCCGGGCGGTTTCGGCAGCCGGTGACGTCAACGGCGACGGCCTGGATGACTTCCTGATCGGCTCGCGCGGCTCGGACGTCGGCTACAGCAGCTCGGGCTCGACCTTCCTGGTGTTCGGCCAGCTGAGCGGCATCGTCTTCAGCGGTACGGCCCTGGCCGAGACCAGGACCGGCACGGCCTCGGGCGACCGGCTGAACGGCGGGGCCAGCATCGACAAGCTGTATGGCCTCGGCGCCTACGACAAGCTCGATGGCGGCGACGGCAATGACTTCCTGTTCGGCGGCGACGACAACGACTGGCTGATCGGCGCGGCCGGCAACGACAGCCTGCAGGGCGACAATGGGGCTGACCGACTGGACGGCGGCATCGGCAACGACCTTCTCAACGGCAACGCCGGCAAGGACAGGCTGGACGGCGGTGAGGGCAACGACACCCTGCACGGTGGAACCGAGGACGACCAGCTGATGGGCGCCCTGGGCGCCGACCAGCAAATCGTCCTCGGTCCCGC
>JANPKF010000744.1:0-4112 GCA_031425895.1 Caulobacteraceae bacterium
TGTGCAGGCGCCAGGGCTCTGCGCCAAGGCGGCGGTGCAGGCGGGTCATGGCGATGGCGACGGAGGTGCGCACGTCGCCAAGGCCGTGCTGGCTGGCCAGGACACCGGCCAGCCAGCTTTCCGGCGCGGCGGTCATCATCAGGGCCCGCGGCTTGCTGGGCCGGGCCAGCAGGGTGGGCGCCAGTTCGCTGGCCCAGCTCGTCGCCTTGACCAGCGGGACCTGGCCGGGGCCATAGGTCCGCGACCACAGCTTCAGGCAGAGGCTCAGCACCTCCTCGAACCGCTGTGGCGCCCACAGGCTTTCGGGACGCGTAAGCTGGGCGTGGATCTGGGCCAGCAAGGGCAGGGCGGTCGGCTCGCGCAGGGAATGGATCCCGGGCGCGGCGCCCAGCAGGCGCGAGAGCAGGGTCGAGCCGACATGGCCGACATGGAAGATGAAGTCGCAGCGCTCGGGAAGGGGAGCCGCATGCTCGGCGATCTCGTCAAGGCGCGCCCAGAGCCCGGGTGTGTCATCGCCCAGCACCCGCTCGTCGAGGAAGCTGGCGTCGAGATAGTGGTGTCGCGTCAGGCGGACGAGGTAGGCCGCCTCATGCACCGGATCGAGGGAATGGAGCAGGATATCGGGCGTGGCGGTGAGCTGGGGGCCAAGCCCCTGAAGGACGCGCGTCCCGCCTGATTCAAATCCTGCATGCGGCATCCCGCCGCAGTACACCCTTATCGGGTAGGTGGGTGTTGCAGGCTGGAAATATTAAACAATATCAACGTTCGTTGAGGTATTTCAGCGCCTGGGCGCCGCCGTTTGACCGATATCTTCGGCCGCCAGACGGCGGGCGGCCTCCTCAATCACGCGCCGGCGCGACCCTCCCAGACGGGGACGTTCGGCCCTGTCCTTGGCGGCCTGGAGGGCGTTTTCACCGTGCAGATCGCGCACGTAGGCCATCTCAAGCAGGACCTCACGCTCGAAATCGTCGCGATTTTTCTTCGGTTTGAACAGCACCACGGCACCCCCATAGCCCGTACGAATTAACCCCATAATATGCATAATTCAGCCCACAAAAGGGGGGCGGATATCAACGTGTTGGCAAGGCGGCTCTGCCTAGGATCGCGGCATGGCCAGCCCCCTGTCTCCCCGACCGACCTCGCCGCCCGTCGAGCGTCGCCGCAGCCAGCGTCAGCGCGCGCTGTTGACGGGCAAGCTGGCCACGGACGGCGCCAGCCTCACCATTGACTGTGTGATCCGGAATCTGAGCTCGGACGGCGCTTTGGTGGAAACGCCCTCACCGCACCTCATCCCCAACGAACTTCATCTGCTTCAGGTCCGCGAGGGTGTGGCCTGGGATGCAAAGGTCATCTGGCGACGTGGGAACAAGGTCGGGCTTGCGCTGCTGGAGCGGCATGACCTGCGGGACACAACAGAGCGACAACTGAAAGCGCTCCGCCACGTGTGGAAACATATGGCCGGGGCGGGGCCGCGCGACGACGAGCCCTAGGACACGGTCGGAGGCAGGTCGGGATCGGTGGCCGGGGCCGGACTGGGTTCGGTCGGCAGGTCGGGATCGACCGCCGGCGGTACCGGGTCGGTGGCCGGGGCGGGGCCGGGGGTCGGTTCGAAGTCGGGGCCGGGATCGGACATGGGAGCACCTCTGGTTACAGATGCAACCAGCCGCGAACCGCCCGGGTTCCGCTAAATCTTTTCGCTGATCTTGATGGCCGCCCGGCAGCCGGCGCGGATGACGGCCGACAGCAGGGGATAGCCCGGCGCCTCGCGGGCGCCCTCGCTGACCGCGATATCCTTGTGGTGCAGCTCGTCGTCGCGGAACTTGCTGAGCTCCGCCGCCAGGGCCGGTTCGCGGCTCTCCAGCTCGGCGATCTGGCCGGCGTAGTGCTGCTCGATCACCGTCTCGACCGCCTCGGTGCAGGCATGGGCGGCCTTTTCACCGAGCAGGGCGGTGCCGGCGCCGAGGGCGAACCCGGCCAGGCGCCAGACCGGCGACATGACCGTCGGGCGCACGCCACGCTCGGTCAGGATCTCGTCGAAGCGGGACAGGTGGACCTGTTCATGGCCCTCCATCTCAGCCAGCTGGGCGGCGGTGCGGCCCTTGCCGGGCGCGCGGTCCATGACTGTCCTCTGGCCGCGATAGATGTGCACGGCGGCCAGTTCGCCCGCCTGGTCGACGCGCAGGATCTCGGCGAGGCGCCCGGTCTGGGCCCCCATGCCGGGGCGTGCGGGGATGGGCTTGCCGCTCATTTCAGGGCGCCCGTCTTCGGCGCCGTGGCGGCGGCGATGAAGCTCCACACCGCCAGTTTCAGCGAGGCGACGATGTTCCAGCCGGCCATCGACAGGCCGAGGAAGGACCAGACGATCTTGTCGCATTGCGGGGACTTGGCCTCTCCGCCGGCCAGCAGGTCGGCCACGCCGTCGGCCGAAGGGCCACCACCGCCGCCACCGCCCGCGCAGGCGGTCGGGCCCGGCCACCACTTCCACTCGACGCCGGCGTGATAAAAGGCCAGGCCCGCCCCGAACAGGAAGATCAGGCCCAGGGCCAGGTTGAACCAGGGCGCGAGGCGACGCGCCCAGGGCGTCTGCTTGACGACGATCGCGACGATCGCCACGGCGATGGCGAGCCAGTAGACCTCCCGCGCCTTCAAACAGAGGGTGCAGGGCATCAAGCCCATGAACGCCTCGAAGCTGTGCGCGATGGCCAGCATGAGGGCGGCGGAAAGCAGCGCCGTTTCGGGCCAATAGCGCAAAACGAACCGGATCAGTGATGCCATGGGTCTCAATCTAGTCATTTGCCGCGCCGCGTCGATGGGCGGCCGATCAGAATAGATTCTGGAAGAAGCTGACCACCGCATCGCCGCCGACCCGGTTGAACAGGGAGACGGCCCAGCCGGCGCCGAAGATCAGGCCCACGCTCACCGTGGTGAGGAACCCGACCCAGGCCAGGGCGACGGCCGCGCCAAGGGCGACGAACAGGCCGTCCCGCTGGATCACACCGACCGCCAGCAGGGTCAAGGCCAGTGAGGGCACCGAGTTGGTCATCGGCAGGACGATGGTCAGGGTGGCCAGGATCATGAAACCGGCGGCGATCCGCTCGCCAAGTCCGGTGGCCAGAAAGGCCAGGCGCGGGCGTGATACCCGCTCGGTCCAGCGCATGCTCTTGTCGGCGAACCCGGCCATGCGATTCAGCCAGTCCAGCGAGATTCGGCGCTTGAGCCAGCTGGCGGGCAGCCAGGGCTCCTGCCGGCCGATCATCATCTGGGCGGCCAGCAGGATGATGGGCACTCCGACGATCTGCGGCACCCCATAGAGCGCCGGCACCAGGCATGGGACCGCCAGAATGAGGATCAGGATGCCGAAGGCCCGCTCGTCCATCCGGTCGAGCACCTCGCCGAGCGTCAGGCCCTCTGGCCCCGCGCCATTGGGAAGGCTGACAACCAGGTCGATGAAGCCCTGGCTGGGATTGTCGCGAATGTCGTCTGGCTGGCGCATGGCACTGGCTTCTAGTCGGTTTTGCGCGGCTGGGAAGCGCGGCGCCGCGCAAATTTGTGATCGGCGCGTTCTTCAGTCGCGCCTATGCCGATATCGTTTCAAATGATACTAGATGGCTTCCCACCGCCAGCGGAGATCCGCCCATGAACGCCCCCACCCAAGCGCCCGTCGCCGACACGTCCAAGGACCTGTTCGACAATCCGCTCGGCACTGACGGTTTCGAGTTCGTGGAGTTCACCTCTCCCGATCCGGAAACCCTGAAGACACTCTGGGAGCTGATGGGCTTCACCGCCGTCGGCAAGCACCGCTCCAAGAACGTGCTGCATTTCCGCCAGGGCGACATCAACTTCATCCTCAACATGGACCCGCAGGGACAGGCCGCCGACTTCCAGGCCGCCCACGGCCCGTCAGCCAACGCCATGGCCTTCCGCGTCCGCGACGCGGCCGTGGCCTACAAGCTGGCGCTCGAGCGCGGCGCCAGGCCGGCGACTCAGGGCAAGATCGGCCCGATGGAGCTGAACATCCCGGCCATCGAGGGGATCGGCGGCACCAATCTCTACCTGGTCGACCGCTATGGCGCGCAAAGCATCTATGACGTCGACTTCGCCCCCATTGAGGG
>JANPKF010000745.1:0-2126 GCA_031425895.1 Caulobacteraceae bacterium
GTTCGGCGACTTCGTGAACGGGGCCCAGGTGGTGATCGACCAGTTCATCAGCTCGGGCGAACGCAAATGGCTGCGGATGTGCGGCCTGACGATGCTCCTGCCGCACGGCTATGAAGGGCAGGGGCCGGAGCATTCCTCCGCCCGCCTAGAGCGCTTCCTGCAGCAATGCGCCGAGGACAATATGCAGGTCGCGAACTGCACCACCCCGGCCAACTATTTCCACATCCTGCGCCGCCAGATGCACCGGCCGTTCCGCAAGCCCCTGGTCATCATGACGCCCAAGTCGCTGCTGCGGCACAAGAAGGCCGTCTCGACGCTGGCTGAACTCGCCGAGGGCACGAGCTTCCATCGCGTGCTGCACGACGACGCCCAGACCCGGCCCGAGGTCAGCGGCATCACGCTCAAGGCCGACAAGGACATCCGTCGCGTCGTCCTGTGTTCGGGCAAGGTCTATTATGACCTGCTCGACGTCCGCGAGAAGAAGGCCGCGGCCGGAGAACCGGTCGACGATGTCTATCTGATGCGCCTCGAGCAGTTCTATCCCTGGCCGATGAAGTCGCTGCTGACGGAACTGGCCCGGTTCCCGGCCGCTGAACTGGTCTGGTGCCAGGAAGAGCCCAGGAACATGGGCGGCTGGACCTTCGTCGATCCGTGGCTGGAGCTGACGCTCGAGAAGCTGTCGGTGAAATCGAAGCGGGCCCGCTATGTGGGCCGCCCCGCCTCGGCCTCGACGGCTGCGGGTCTCATGAGCCGCCACCTGAAGGAACTCGAAGCCTTTACCAACGAAGCCTTTGCCTGATCTGCCCCATCCCGGATGACGGCGATGCCGTTTTCGCGATGCCCCTGAACGATGACCGAAAGACCGACCGATGGCCGATATCCTGACCCCGACGCTTGGCGAGTCCGTTGCCGAAGCCACGATCGCCAAATGGACCAAGAAGGTCGGTGACCCCGTGACCAAGGACGAGATCCTGGTCGAGCTGGAAACCGACAAGGTCTCGCTGGAAGTCGTGGCCCCAGCCGATGGCGTCCTGTCGGACATCCGGGCTGCGGACGGTGATACCGTCGTGCCCGGTACGGTCCTGGGCGTCGTGACCGAAGGGGCCGCTGCCGCACCCACGCCGGCCAAGGCGGCTCCTGCTGCCAAGGCAGCGCCCGCTCCTGCGGCGGCCCCGGCGGCTGCTCCGGTCGCTGCCCCCGCTGCCGCCGCCGTGACCATCGCTGTCCCGACCATGGGCGAGAGCGTCGCCGAAGGCACGATGGGCAAGTGGCACAAGGCCAATGGTGCCAGCGTGAAGAAGGACGAACTGCTGGTCGAGATCGAGACCGACAAGGTGGCCGTCGAGGTCTCCGCCCCGGCCGATGGAATTCTTGAAGTCCTGGTCGACGAGGGCACCTCGGTCACGCCCGGTCAGGCCATTGCCCGTATCTCGGGCGCGAGCGGTGCCGCCGCCGCCGCTGCGCCGGCCGCCAGTGGTTCCGCCAATGCCGGGTCAGCGGCCTACAAGGCACCGGCGTCCGATGCGACCCTGTCGCCGGCGGTTCAGCGCGTGGTGTCCGAGAACAACCTGAATCCCGGTTCGATCGCCGCCACGGGCCCCAAGGGGAATATCACCAAGGGCGACGCGCTGGCGGCCATCGGTGCGGCCGTGCCGGCCAGACCGGCTGCCGCTGCTGCCCCGGCCGCGCCCCGGGCGGACCAGCCGCGCGAGGAGCGGGTCAAGATGACCCGTCTGCGCCAGACCATCGCGCGCCGTCTGAAGGAATCCCAGAACACAGCGGCCCAGCTGACCACCTTCAACGAGGTGGACATGACCAACGTCATGGCCTTGCGGACCCAGTACAAGGACGTCTTCGAGAAGCGCCACGGCGTCAAGCTGGGCTTCATGTCCTTCTTCACCAAGGCGGTCGTCGCGGCCCTGCACGAGCTTCCGGCCGTGAACGCCGAGATCGACGGCACCGACATCATCTACAAGAACCACTATGACATCGGCGTTGCTGTCGGCACCGACCGGGGCCTGGTCGTGCCGGTGCTGCGCGATGCCGACACCCTGAGCCTGGCCGGGATCGAGAAGGGCATCGCTGCCCTCGGCAAGGCTGCCCGCGATGGCGACCTGACCATGGAC
>JANPKF010000746.1:0-5689 GCA_031425895.1 Caulobacteraceae bacterium
CTAGTCTGACGGCATGAACCACAGCCTGCCGATCATCGACGTGTCGCCACTGTTCGGAGCGGATGAGGCGGCCCGCAGGCGGGTCGCTGACAGCATCGGCGAGGCCTGTCGCTCGCTCGGCTTCTTCTATGTCACCGGCCATGGTGTGCCGGCGGCGGTGTTCAGTGAACTAGACGCCCAGTCCCGCGCCTTCTTTGCGCTGCCGGAGGCCGAGAAGGCGGAGATCGCCATGAGCCGGGGCGGGCGGGCCTGGCGGGGCTGGTTTCCGCTCGGCGGTGAGCTGACCTCAGGCCGGCCGGACCGCAAGGAGGGGCTTTACCTGGGTCAGGAGCTGGGTCCGGGCGATCCGCGCGTTCGCGCCGGCCTGCCCATGCATGGCGCCAACCTGTGGCCGGCGGCTCTGCCGGACCTGCGGCCGGCGGTCGAGGCTTTCATGGCGGGGACGCAAAGAGCGGCCCATGCGGTGCTCGAGGGCGTGGCGCTAAGCCTGCACCTCCCGGCCGACTATTTCGCCCGCGCCTACACGGCGGATCCGACCGTGCTGTTTCGCATCTTCCACTATCCCGCCGCGCCAGCCGGCGATCCGGGCTGGGGTGTCGGCGAGCACACTGACTATGGGCTGCTGACGCTGCTGGCGCAGGACGACCTCGGGGGCCTTGAGGTCAAGACCCCGTCGGGCTGGACGCAGGCCCCGCCCGTGCCAGGCGCCTATGTCTGCAACATCGGCGACATGCTGGACCGCCTGACGGGCGGTCAGTACCGCTCGACGCCGCACCGGGTGCGCAATACCAGCGGGCGGGACCGGCTCTCCTTCCCTTTGTTCTTCGATCCGGCCTTTTCGGCGGTGATCCAGCCACTGCCCGGCCGTGAGAGCGCGAGTCCCGGCGAACGCTGGGACGGGGTCGATCCCGGCGGTTTCGTGGGGACCTATGGCGACTACCTGTTGGGCAAGGTCGGCAAGGTGTTTCCTGAGCTTGGCGCATCTGTGATGGACCCGTCGTGATCTGGGCGGGGTGACAGACCGGGCGAGCGTGGGTAGGAGTGGCGCCGGGGCGCTTCGCAGGGATGATAAAGTTTGGCGACGCACCGCCTTTTGCTCTTCGCCATGCTGACCGTGGGCCTTTTGGTCCCGGCGTTCACCGCGCGAGCCGAGGAGCCCAAGGCCAGTGTCCAGGGGGTCGAGGACGACGACCTGCGCGATCTGATCCGCAAGGCCATCGGAACCACTGAAAAGCCCGCCGCCTCCCGCTTCGAAGCCCGCCGCCGCGGACGCGAAGCCGCCGAGTCCACCACCGCCGTGATGCGTTCCGAGGGCTTCTACGCCAGCGAGGTGACAGCCGATCTCGGCGACACCGAGGACGAGGGCGACAACGAAGCCGCGCCGCGCGCCGTCGTCAAGGTCGAGGAAGGGCCGATCTTCCGGCTCAAGCGGCCGACGATCAGCTGGGAGAATGTTCCGCCGTCCCCCGAGGTGCAGAGCGCCGGAACCCTGGCCATGGCGCTGCGTCGCGGGGCGCCGGGCCGGGCGCAGGACGTGTTGGCCGCAGAGGGGCGGATCGTCTCGGCCATCCAGCAGCGCGGCCATGCCGACGCCGAAGCCTTGCCGCGCGAGGTCATTGTCGATCACGCCGATCGGAGCGTGATGCCGACCTATCGGATCGACGCCGGGCCGTTGGTCAGGCTGGACGGCCTGGTCCTCGACTATGGCGGCCGCACCGAGAAAGACTGGATCCGCAAGCTGGTCCCCTGGAAGCCGGGTTCGGTCTACGCCCCCGATGAGATGGGTGAGCTGGAGCGACGGCTGCGTGAGACCGGAGCCTTCGACACGGTCCAGGTCGCCTTGCAGCCGGCCGATCAGATGACGCCCGAGGGCTGGCGGCCCGTACTGCTGACCCTCAAGGACCGGCCGCGCCGCTCGCTGGAGATCGGAGCAGGCTATTCGACCAGCGAAGGCGCCGGTCTCGACATCACCACCACCCGCTACAACAGCTGGAAGCGGGCCGACACGCGCACCATAGCCCTGCGCTTGGCCGAACTGCAGCAACGGCTGGACTACAAGGTCTCCCTGCCGCACTGGCGCGCGCCGCGTCAGACCCTGAGCCTGACCGCCAGTGTCTATAACGAGATTACAGACGCCTATGACCAGACCGGCGCTTCGCTGACCGCCGATGTGACCCGGCGGGCCGGCGTCAATGGCTACCTGACCTATGGCGCCTCAGTGGATGGCGGCCGGGTTGCAGAGATACTGACCATCGGCAACGTCGTGCTGCGCGGCGTCGACCGCGACCTCTACAATGTCGCCCTGCTGGGCGCCTTCGCCCTGGACCGCTCCAGCGACCCGCTGGACCCCAAGAGCGGTTGGCGTTTCGAGGCGCGGGCCGAGCCGATCGTCACCTTCGGCGACACCGAGTTGACCTATCTGAAAGTCACCGGCCAGGGCAGCTTCTACCTGCCGCTCGACGCCGAGGAGAAGTTCGTCATCGCCAGCCGGGTGAAGGCCGGGATGATCGGCGGCGCCGACTCCGTCGACGTCCCGGCGGCGCGGCGGTTTTATTCCGGCGGCGGTGGTTCGGTGCGCGGCTATGGCTATCAGGGCATTGGCCCGCGTATCAGTTCGACGCCGCTGGGCGGCGTCTCCCTGGCCGAGGCATCAGTCGAGCTGCGCTACCAGATCACCGACCGCTGGGGGGCGGTGGCCTTCATCGACGGCGGCGCAGTCGGGACCGACACGTTCCCGCAGGGTGATGATTTCAGCGCCGGCATCGGCTTCGGGGTGCGCTACAACCTGGGCTTCGGGCCGATCCGGGCCGACATCGCCTTCCCGCTGGACCCGCGCGACAACGATGCGCCGTTCCAGATCTACATCAGCATAGGCCAGGCGTTTTGAGCGGCGCGGACGAGATGAAGCCGGGCGACGGCAACCCGGTCGAGGAGGCGGTGGCGCAGGTCGAGGCGGCTCGCACTCCAGACCACCGCCGTCGCTGGTTCCCCAGCAGCGCGCCCGGCTGGATTATCCTGATCTCCGTCATCGCCGTGGTCCTGGTGGCAAGCGTTGCCGTCGGCCTGAGGGTCGGGCTCAACACCGTGCCGGGGCTGGCCTTTATCGAGGCGCAGGCCAACGGGCTGAAGATCGGCCGCTACGGCAAGCTGAAGATCGAGGGAGTCAGCGGCGATATCTGGCGCAATGTCACGATACGCCGCCTGATCATCTACGACGAAAAGGGGATCTGGCTGGAGGGCCGGAACCTCAACATGAAGTGGCGCTATCATGAGCTGTTCGCGCGCCGCTTCCATGCCGACGCGATCCACGCCGAGCAACTGACCCTGATCCGCCGCCCGACCCTGACCCCGAAAGGCAAGTCGAGCGCGCTTCCGGTGACCGTCCTGATCGATGCGCTGCAGGCCAGGGTCGAGACGAAGCCGGCCTTCAGCCAGGTCGAGGGGCGGTTCGATCTTTCCGGACGCCTGGCCTTGCAGCGGGGCGGCGGCACGGCCGGGCGGTTCGTGGCCCGCAGCCTGATGCACCAGGGCGATTTCGCCGACGTCGAATTCGACCTGGGTCGATCCGATACCCTGATGGTCAACGCCCGCGCTTCGGAAGCCAGCGGCGGAGCCCTGGCCGGGGCGATCGGGCTGGATGCGAAACAGCCCTTCGCCCTGGACGCTCAGGCGCGCGGCACGATCAAGGTCGGCCAGTTCAAGCTGCTGGTCACCTCCGGTCCGAATCAGCCGGCAAAGGCCGACGGCCGCTGGGACGCCAGCGGCGGGGCGGCCAACGGCTATGTGCGGCTCGACGCTTCGCGGCTGACCGGACTGTACGCCCGGCTGTTTGGTCCGCAGGTCAAGTTCGACATCGCCGGCCGGAAGGGCTCCGGCGACTTCTACGACCTCAAGGCCCGCCTGGATTCGGAGACCTTGTCGGTGACGGCGGTCGGGCCGGCCAACCTCGGCAAGCGGCTCGCTGGGCCCGGCGGGATCGCGGTGACCGGCAACACGCCGTCGCTGGATCGGCTGTCCTTCGGCGCGGTGAAGGGCCAGGCCAACTTCATCGGACGCCTCAACGGCGACCTCGACGCCTTCACGCTGCGGGGCGATGCGCGTGGGGCCAACGTGAGCCTGGCCGGCTACACGGTCGGCGCGGCCTCCGGGCCTGTCACCGTGGCGCGGGCCAATGGCGAGATCGGCATTGTCACCAGCCTGGCCGGATCCGGCGGGCGCGGGCAGGGCTATCTGGCGGCGCTGCTGGGGCAACGGCCGACGGCGGACGCGGATATCGCCATCCTCAAGGACGGTCGGTTGCTGCTGAAGCGGGTGCGGGCCAACGGGGCGGGGCTGAAGGTCGACGCCAGCGGATCGCGGGGGCTGCTCGGCGGTCTGTCGTTCAACGGCAAGGCGGAGCTGTGGAATTTCGGCGCGGCAAAGCTCGGCGGCAAGGGACGTCTGGCGGGCAGCTGGTCGGCGGATCAGGGCGGCGAGGGCAAGCCCTGGGTGTTCACTGTCGATGCCAGAGGAACCGGGTTGGCTCTAGGAGTCAGCGAACTTGACCGGCTGCTCGGCGCTGCGCCCCGGTTGCGCGGCAAGGCCAGCCTGCAGCCCAGCGGTCAGGTCGATGTCGCCGAGGCGCGGCTGGATGGAGACAAGGCGTTCGCGAAGGGTGCGGGCCGCCTGGGCGCCAAAGGCGATCTGGCCTTCAAGCTGGACTGGAACGCCGAGGGCCCGTTCCGCGTGGGACCGGTCGAAGTCGCCGGCAAGGCGAAGGGCGACGGCTCCATAACCGGCGCCCTGTCTGCGCCGCGCGCCGACCTGACCGCCCAGGTCGACCAGATCGACCTGCCGCGCCTGCCTTTGCGCAACGCGGCCCTCACCCTGACCTTCATGCAGCGGCCGGGCGGCGGCGACGGGGCCTTTGCCCTCAATGCCGAGAGCCAGTACGGGCCGGCCCGGCTGCGCACCGATTTCGCCTTCACGGAAGGCGGGGTGAACCTGTCCGGCCTCGACGCCGACGCGGGCGGGGTCAAGGCGCAAGGCTCTGTCGCCCTGCGCCGGGGGCGGCCGTCCTCTGCCGACCTGCAGCTGGCCGTCGGTCCCGGGGTGCTGCTGACCGAGGGCTCCATCGCGGGCACGGCCAGGGTCGTCGACGCCTCCGGCGGGGCGCGGGCGACGCTGAACCTCAACGCCAAGGACGCCGTGTTGCGCGACGCCGCCGGCCTGACCCTCGATACCGCGACCATTACCGCCGACGGTCCGCTGGACCGGTTGCCGCTGCGCATCGTGGCCAGCGGTGCGGTGTCGAACGGGGCCTACAGCCTGGATGCGAACGGCATCCTGACCGAACAGCCCCAGGCCCAGGGCTGGCAACTGACCCTCGATGGCTCGGGCAAGCTTGGTCGCACCCAGATCAGGACCACCGAGACGGCGCGCCTTGTGTTTGGCGGGCCGGTTACCGAGGCCCATCTGAAGCTGTCCACCGCCACGGGACAGCGCGCCGAGAATGCCGGTTCGGCGACCATCGACGCGCGGATATCCAAGGGCGCCGCGGACATTGTCGCCGATATCACGGGCCTGCCGCTGGCGGCCTTCAATCAGGATCTGGCCGGACGAGCCGACGCCAAGCTGACGTTGCAGGGCCAAGGCGAAACCCTGACCGGGGCGCTGGACGCCACCCTCAAGAATGTCCGCGCCAGGGGCT
>JANPKF010000747.1:0-2042 GCA_031425895.1 Caulobacteraceae bacterium
CCTGCCCCCGGGCAGCCGCGCCCGGTTTGGGGCGATCCGCCTACTGACGAAACCTCATTGTTGCGCTAGAACCCCGCCCCCTGCGCTCGACGAGATCCTTTTTCCCATGTTCCGCCGGCTTCACGTCCGCTTCCCGACGACGGCCTGACATGACGGGCGAGGCCCATCAGGTCGGCGCCCTGCCGTGGCGACGCCGGTTCAGCGGCGCGCTGGAGGTCATGCTGGTCACCAGCCGCGAGACGAAGCGCTGGGTGGTGCCCAAGGGCTGGCCGATGACCGGCCTGTCCGACCCCGAGGCCGCCGCCGTCGAGGCCTGGGAGGAAGCCGGCGTGAAGGGCCTCGTCGCCCTGGCGCCGATCGGCGGCTTCAGCTACCTCAAGCGCATGAAGGACGGCAGCGACCGCCCCTGCCGCGTCAAGCTCTACCCCCTGGAAGTCACCACCGACCGCCCCGACTGGCCCGAGGCCGGCCAGCGGGACCGCCGCTGGGTCTCGCCGCAGGAGGCCGCCGGGCTGGTCGCCGAGCCGGAACTGGCCAGGCTGTTGCGCAAGTTCGATCCGGCCTGACGGGGCGCCCGCGCGTCGGGGCTGAGACGTGCACGGTGATCCAGCCTGCCGGACCCCGCTGCTATCTGTCCGGACAGTATTGGAATAGTATTCGTATAGAGTTCAATAAAACCGTCAAAGCCACGCCGCCAGCTTGCACCCATGATGATGATGTTCGGAAAAACGAATCCGCCTTTCATAGGCGGCGTCATAACTCTGCCACTTGATGTCATCGGCCTAAAAAAACGGCTGGATGCGCCGATCATCGTGAACGACCTGCTTTATATTCCCTATTTTGAGTAACTGAGCGATTGCTCAAGCTCCCGCGCCGCTGCTAGTTCTGAAGATAGTCTTTTATCGGCCGCTGATGTCACATCCCGCGCGGGGGGCGCGGATCGGCGCCCTGGGGGTTAGAACATGCCATTTGACGCAGTGCTTGAGCTGTCATCGCTCGACGGAACCACCGGCTTCCAGATCAGTGGTGAGGCGGCTTACGATCTGAGCGGCTGGTCTGTCGCCTCGGCCGGCGACGTCAACGGCGATGGCATCGACGACCTGATCATCGGGGCCAGGTTCGCCGACCCGAACGGCTCCAACTCCGGAGCCAGCTATGTCATCTTTGGGCGCGCCTCCTCGGTCAACTTCGCCGGTACGGCCGGAGATGACGTTCGGAGCGGAGCCGGGACCAACGACAGCCTCTCGGGCCAGGGCGGCAACGACACGCTGAACGGCCTGGACGGCGACGACATCCTCGACGGCGGCGACCTCTCCGATGTGCTGAACGGCGGCAATGGCGCGGACGACCTTCTCGGCGGCGGCGGCGGCGATATCCTGAACGGCGATGCCGGGGCCGACGACCTTGATGGCGGCGACGGCGCCGACGAGCTGTTTGGCGGGGACGGGGCGGATGACCTGATCGGCGGCCTCGGCAACGACCGCCTCGACGGCGGCTCGGACATCGACACCCTGGACGGCGGCGATGGCGACGACCTGCTGACGGGCGGGGCCGGCAACGACTCCCTGACCGGCGGCCTCGGTCAAGACACGGCCTCCTACAGCGCCGCCGCCTCGGCGGTGACCGTCAGCCTGGCGACCGGCGCAGCCAGTCGCGGGGCGGGGAGCGACAGTCTTAGCGACATCGAGGACATCATCGGTTCCGCCTTCGACGACATCCTGACCGGAGATGGCGGCGACAACAGCCTGACCGGCGGCCTCGGCCGTGACCTGCTGACCGGCGGGGGCGGGCAGGACACCGCCCGCTACGATACGGCTGCGGCCGGCGTCAGGGTCAGCCTGGCGACCACCACCGCCCAGACCACCGGCGGAGCGGGGGTCGACACCTTGGCGGGGATCGAGAACCTGCTGGGCTCGGCCTTCGCCGACAACCTGACCGGCAACGGCCTGGCCAACAGCCTGGAGGGCGGCGACGGCGCCGACAGCCTGGCGGGCGGGGCGGGCGACGACCTGTTGTTCGGCGGGCTTGGCAAGGATCTGCTG
>JANPKF010000748.1:0-3954 GCA_031425895.1 Caulobacteraceae bacterium
GTCCCCGATATGCGCCGATCGGGGACAGGAACGCCGCCCTCAATCCGGAGATCGCCTTGAAACGCCGTGCGCGGCGATCCAGTCCCCACCTACCGCACGCATGCCGCCAGCCCTTCCCGCCGCACCGTGCCGCTGGCCGCCCCGATCCGCTTCGATCGCTTGCGCACATAGGGACCCGGCGTCGCCGCCTTCCATTTCAGGGGGCTCGGCAGGATGGCCGCCAGGCGCGCGGCCTGGGAGGGCGTCAGCTGGTCGGCGCCGACCCCGAAATAGCGGCGGGCCGCCGAGTCGGCGCCGTAGACGCCCGGGCCCCATTCGACGCTGTTGAGGTAGACCTCCATGATCCGCCGCTTGCCCCACAGCCCCTCGATCAGCACCGTGAAATAGGCCTCCAGCCCTTTGCGGACGTAGGAGCGCTGCGGCCAGAGGAAGATGTTCTTGGCCGTCTGCTGGCTGATCGTCGAGCCGCCGCGGATCTTGCCGGGCCGGCGCTGATTGTGGGCCATGGCCTTTTCCATGGCCTTGAAGTCGAAGCCCCAGTGGCCGCAGAAGCCGGCGTCCTCGGCGGCGATCACGGCATTGGGCAGGGCCGGGCTCATCTTCGACAGGGACATCCAGCGGCGGTCCAGGCCCTTGCCTTCGAAGACCCGCTGAATCATCAGGATCGTCACCGGCGGCGGCACGAACTTGAACAGAAGGGTCGAGGTCACCGGGGCCAGCACACCGACCACCAGCAGCAGCAGAGCGATCCGCCGGATGAGGCGGCCGACGCCGCCGCCCCGTTTGACCGGCGGCGCGGGACGGGCCGGGCGGGAACGCCGCGGGGCCGGCTCAGGCGCGATGGCGGGTGGTGGTTCGGGTTCGGAGGCTGTCGGCGCGGCGGCCTCGGCGGGCGCGATGTCGTCAGCAGAGTCCGTGGTCGGCGCATCGGACAGGCGGCGACCAGCGGCCGCGTCGGCGGGAGGCGTGGCTTCAATGGCGTCGTGCGGGACCGCCGCGGGCAGGATTTCCGG
The DNA here is from genome assembly GCA_031425895.1 of Caulobacteraceae bacterium. Classification (GTDB taxonomy): domain Bacteria; phylum Pseudomonadota; class Alphaproteobacteria; order Caulobacterales; family Caulobacteraceae; genus Caulobacter. The sequence continues at coordinate 1,014 of JANPKF010000748.1, forward strand.
CGGGACGGCGTCCGGCGCCGGTTCGGCCGCCTCGTCCTCGTCCTTGCCTGGCGTCTCGTCAGACATGCGCATCGCCCCTTGCCATGACCTTGGGGCGACATGCTAACCGCCCTGCCGCAACTTGTCGCGAGAGAGCGCAACCATGAACGTATCCGACGCCGTCGCCGCCCGCGTTTCGGTCCGCGCCTTCAAGCCGGACCCCGTCCCCGCGCCGCTTTTGCGCGAGCTGCTGGAAAAAGCCCATCGCGCCCCCAGCGGCGGCAACCTGCAGCCCTGGCGCGTCCACGCCATCGCCGGCGCGCCGCTGGAAGAGCTCAAGGCAAAGGTCGGCGCCAACCTCGGCGGCGAGCAGCCGGAGTACGACGTCTATCCGGAAAACCTATGGGACCCCTTCCGCACCCGCCGTTTCGAATGCGGCGAGGACCTCTACGCCACGATCGGCATCCCCCGCGACGACAAGCCCGCCCGCCTGCGCCAGCTGTTCAAGAACACCCAGTTCTTCGGCGCCCCGGTCGGGATTTTCTTCAGCCTCGACCGCAAGCTGGGCCCGCCGCAGTGGTCGGACGTCGGCATGTATATGCAGACCCTGATGCTGCTGGCCGTCGAGGCGGGCCTGGCCACCTGCGCCCAGGAGTTCTGGGCTCGCTATCCGAAGACGGTCGGCGCGTTCCTCGATCTGCCCGAGGATCACATGCTGTTTTCCGGCATGGCGCTCGGCTACGCCGACGAAAGCGAGCCGATCAATTCCCTGCGCACCCGGCGGGATCCCTTCGACGTCTGGGCCCAGATGCGCGGCTTCGACTAGAGCGGAACCGCCGCCAGGCCCGCGCCGCCGTCCTCGTCGCCCCAGGCGACGCTGCGCCCGTCCGGTGTCATCGACAGGGCCGAGATGGCCGCGCCCTTCTCGGCCTTGATCATCTCCCGCCGGCCGCTCTTCAGGTCACAGACCCAGACGCGGCCGTCATCCAGCCCGCCGGCCAGCAGCCCGGCCCCCGGCGTCGCCGCCACCCGCACGACCAGGGCGTCCTGGTCGTAGGCGATCTCGGCCGCTTCCTTGCCCATGGGGCCGTTGGCGCCCTGGAACGGCCAGACCACGGCGCCGTTGGCGCCGGACGTGGCCAGCATCAGGCCGCCCGACAGGAAGGCCAGGCTTTTGACCTTGGCCGGATAGCCGCCCATCCGCATGTCCTTGGAATCAGACAGGCGCCAGCCGTGCAGGCTGTTCTCCTGCATGGCGCTCATCAGGAACTTGCCGTCCGGGCTCCACATCACCAGCGCGTGGCTGCCCGCCCATTTCAGGAACTGCGGGACCTGCTTCTCGATCCGCGCGTACCAGAGGGCCGCCCCGCCGTAGGTGGCGGTGGCGATGCGCCGGCCCTTGGGGTCGAAGGCGATGTCGGCGACCGACTTGTCGTGGGTGAAGATGCGCGAAAAGGCGGCATCCTTCGAATCGCGGACGTGCAGCTCGCGGCCCGCCGAAAAGGCGATCAGCCCGGACTCGGCGCTGGCGGCGACCGCGTCGATCCATTTTCCCTTCACGGCCGCGATTTCGCTGGCGACCAGTTCATCGCCCTCAAGACGGCTCCAGACCACCCGTCCGTCGTCCCCCGCGGTGAGGATGCCGCTGCCCGACGGATGGACGCAGGCAGCCAGAACAGCGCCGTCGTGAGCCTGGACGGTGACGAATCCTTCAAGCGTTACAAGGCGCGCCGTGCCGTCGCCCAAAGCGAACATGGGTACGGCTTTGGCGTCAAAGAGCGCGGCGGTCACATAGGCGTCGAATTCGAGGATCATGCTTGTCCGATTAGACCGGATGGACCCCGACCCGCCAGAGCGGCGTTCAGATTCCCGCACGGCGAGAGACGGGCTTTACAGGTCGCCGCTCCTGCGCCATGGGAGAAGCGAATAACAGACGGGCCGACCAGTGGCCCGCCACGAGGAGTGTTCGAATGGGTGCGCAACTAGCCGGCGGCGGCAAGAAGTCGAAGTTCGATCTCGGGCAGAATTCCGAGATCAACGTGACGCCGTTCGTTGACGTCATGCTGGTGCTGCTGATCATCTTCATGGTCGCGGCTCCCCTGGCGACGGTGTCGATCGCGATCGACCTTCCCCCGGCCATTCCGCCGCCCCCGGGCGCCCCGAAGCCGAAGGATCCGACGATCATCTTCATCCAGAAGTCGGGCGCGCTGTTCATCGACGGCGCCCAGACCCGCCTGGAGAACCTGCCGGCCGACGTTCCGGCCGACATGGTCAAGAAGGGCGTCACCTCGGTCCCGCAGACCGAGCGGGTGTTCCTGCAGGCCGATCCGGACGTGCTCTATGAAGACTTCATGGCCGTGCTGAACGTTCTGCAAGAGAACGGCTACTTCAAGGTCGGCATCATCAACGAAGACATCGAGTAGGCTTTATCGCCTGCGAGGTATGGAAAAGGGCCGGTGGAAACACTGGCCCTTTTTCTTTTTGAGATCAGCGCCCTTCGGTCGCTCTCCCCCACATGGTGGGGGAGTGGATGTGGCGAGCGCGGCAAGTGAGCCACACAGAGGGGGCTCCGCCGGCGGTTCAAGGTTCTAGTTCTGAACCGGCGGTCCCGCCTCCTGGTCCGTCGCTTGCGCTCCGAACCGTCCTCCGCCCGGAGGGCGGAGAGCGAAACGCCCGGCGGCGCGCTAGGCGATACAGCTCGCGAACCCGGCCTTCAGGGCCACTTCGTCGAGGTCGCGGCCGATGAACACCATGCGGCTGTAGCGCTGGTCCTTGTCGGTCCAGGGGCGCTGGTCGTCGCCTTCCCGGATCATGTGGACGGCCTGGAAGACCAGACGGCGATCATCGCCCTTGATGTCGATGATGCCCTTGGCGCGCAGGATGTCGACGCCCTTCTCGGCCAGCAGCTGGTTCAGCCAGTTCGTGACTCGGATCCCGTCCAGCGGCTTGTCGGCGGTCAGGC
>JANPKF010000749.1:0-2550 GCA_031425895.1 Caulobacteraceae bacterium
GGCCTCGCCTGGCGGCCCCGCTACACGCCGATCCTCCGGGGCCTGCTGCGCAAAGGGCCGGCCTCGATCAAGGCCCTGGCTCTGGGAATGGGCGTCAGCCACTCCGCCGCCAGCCAGACTGTCTCCCAGATGGTCCGCGAGGGGCTGGTCATCCTGAAGCCCGGCGCCGACGGCCGCGAGCGGATCGTGGTCGCGACCTCTAGGACCGAGGCCATGCTTCCGGCGCTCGAACGGCAATGGGCCGCCACCAACAGGGCCGCCGACCAACTGGACGCCGAACTGTCCTTTCCGGTCTCGGCGGCGCTGGCCGAAGCCATCGCCGCCCTCGACCGCCGCCCCTTCGGCGAGCGCATCAGAGCCGCCGCCGAGACACCCGACACCTCGGAATAGGCCGAGCCCCCGACAGCAACGGAGATCTTCCATGGGCCCGAAATTCCCGGTCGCCGACATTTCCCACGCGCCGACGAGGGGCCTCGGCTGGCATCCGCCGGACCTCGGCGATCGGCGCTTCCTGCACCCTGGACCCTTGCGCTGGTTGCGGGCCATCGGCTGGGTCTTCGCGCTGGTCTTCCTGGTCGCCCTGACATCGCTGTCGGCGGGGGAGGCGCTGGGCCATTGGTGGCCGAAGACCTCGGGGCCTCTGCAACTGGCGGCCAACGTCATCGGCGCCCTGATCGGCCTGGCCGTCTACGCGGCAGCCGTCTGGCTGGCCGAGGGCCGATGGCCTTCGGAGCTTGCCTTGCGCCCCCTGGCGCCGGAGCTCGGCGCCGGTCTGCTGCTCGGGGCCCTGATGTTCGGGGCGGTGATGGCAGTCATGGCCGTCTTCGGCCTCTACGATATCCGCGCCGTAGGTGAGGCTCCGGCCTGGCTGGCCATCGGCCGGGCCGTTCAGTCGGGCGTGGTCGAGGAGATCTTGATCCGGGCCATCCTGCTGCGCCTGGTCTGGCGCGCCTTCGGGCCCTGGGTGGCCTTCGCCGTGTCCGCCGCGGTGTTCGGCCTTGGCCATCTGCCCAATCCGGGGGCGACCGTCTTCGCGGCCGTATGCATCGCGCTGGAGGCGGGGATCATGCTGGGCGCCTTCTACGCCCTGACCGGCCGGCTCTGGGTCTCGATCGGTGTCCACGCCGCCTGGAACTTTACGCAAGGCTACCTGTTCGGCGCCGCCGTCTCGGGGGGCGATTTTGGTCCCGCGATCGCCAACAGCACCGCCCGGCCAGGCTTTCCGGACTGGCTGACGGGGGGCGTGTTCGGCCCGGAGGCGTCGCTGCCGGCGGTCGTCATCTGCACCGCCGTGGGGGGTACGGCCCTCTGGCTGGCCTGGCGCCGGGGAAACCTCTCGGCCTGACAGCCTGCCGGGCGTTGACGGCCGCCATAGCGGTCCGGGGCCATGCATAGCCGCGACCGCTCACCCCAAGGTCGCCAGCAACGCGTCCAGCTGCTCGAACTGCTCGGGCAGGCCATCTTCCGCCCCACGCTCGGCCTCCAGCGCCGCCTTGCTCGGAAACCGGTCGCTGTAGGTCAGCAGGCACAGGTCGCCCCTGTCCTCGAAGGTCACGGTCGTCACCGCGCCCTCGTCGCCTTCCTCGTTCGTCCAGACCAGGCGCGCGTCCGGGATTACCTCCAGGTACCGGCCGTAGAAGCTGAACGACGACGCCGCGTCCTGGCCGAAGGTCAGCCGGTAGACGCCGCCGGTGCGGACATCCATCTCGCAGGCCAGGATCGGCATCCCCAGCGACCTGGGCGACCACCAGCGCTTGAACACCTCCGGCGTCGTCCAGGCCTTGAAGACGAGGCGGGCCGGGGCGTTGAAGGTCCGCGTGACCACCAGCTCCGTGTCCGAAGTCCGCTCGATCCTTGTGCCGCCGTTCTGGCCGGCCCGTTCATCACCCATCGTTTCGCTCTCTCGTTTTGAGGTCTTCGACAATGGCGTCCAGCGCCTCGAATCGCGCGTCCCAGAGCCGGCGGTAGTCGTCGATCCAGGTCGCCGCCTCTTCCAGCCGCGGCCGGCCCAGCTGACAGGTCCGCACCCGGCCGACCGTGCGCGTCGTGACCAGCCCGACGTCTTCCAGAACCCCGATGTGCTTCTTCATACCGGTCAGGGTCATGCCGAACCGGTCGGCCAGATCGCTGATCGAGGCGTCCGCCCGCCCGAGCTGCTCCAGCACCCCGCGCCGGGTCGGATCCGACAGGGCGGCGAAGGAGGCGTCGAGGCCGGGCTGCAATAACTGAACCATATGGTTCAGTATTGGCCGGCCGGGAGGCGACTGCAAGCGCCGGGTGAGAGATGAATATGTCTAGACATCTGTTTTTCGGCCCAAAATGAGCCGAAGATCGGCGCCGCAGGACCGTAGGTCGGCGCGCCCACAAACCGACCTACATTCGCTGGCATCCGACCTACGCTCAGGGCTACACCCGGACCTACATTCGCCAACGCTCGACCCACACCGAAGGCACGCAATTTCAACCGCTTGGCCCGGAAAGGGCGCCTCGACCCCCAGAGAGCGGGCTATAATGTAGTCCGCTTCGATAGCGGCCCGTCGGCCGGGCCGC
>JANPKF010000750.1:0-2351 GCA_031425895.1 Caulobacteraceae bacterium
GCCGCCAGCATGCGGGCGGCGGGGCAGACGCCTCTGCCGCCGCCGGACCTGCCGAAACCCGCGCCGAAGGCGACTAAGCCAAAGCCTGGGAAAGGTCTGAAATCAGGTCTTCGCAATCTTCGATCCCGACCGAAAGCCTGACCAGGCCGTCGGTGATGCCCACGGCCGCCCGCTGTTCCGGCGGGATGGAGGCGTGGGTCATGATGGCCGGATGCTCGATCAGGCTTTCAACGCCGCCGAGCGATTCGGCGAGGGTGAACAGGCGGGTGCGTTCCAGCAGCTTGCGGCTGGGGGCCAGGCCGCCCTTGATCTCGACAGAGATGATGCCGCCGAAGCCGCCGGTCATCTGCTTTTTCGCCAGCTCATGCTGCGGGTGGGATTCCAGGCCCGGGTAGATGACCTTCTCGACGGCCGGGTGGGTCTCCAGCCACCTCGCGATCTTCAGGCCGCTCTCGCAGTGGCGCTGCATGCGCAGGGCCAGGGTCTTGAGGCCGCGCAGCGCCAGGAAGCTGTCGAACGGGCCGGAGATGGCGCCGACGGCGTTCTGCAGGAACTTCATCTGGGCGCCCAGTTCCTCGTTGTCGCCGACGATGGCGACGCCGCCGACCATGTCGGAATGGCCGTTGAGGTATTTGGTCGTCGAATGGGTGACGAGGTCGAAACACAGCTCCAGCGGACGCTGGACATAGGGGCTGGCGAAGGTGTTGTCGGCGACGGTCAGCAGGCCGTGCTTCTTCGCGAGGTTCGCTACCGCTTCCAGATCGACCAGCCGCAGGGTCGGGTTGGTCGGGGTCTCCACCCACAGCATCTTCGTCTCGGGCCGAATGGCGGCCTCGATGGCGGAAAGATCGCTCATGTCGACAAAGCTGAACGACAGGCCGGCCGAGCGCGTCTTGACCCGTTCGAACAGGCGATAGCTGCCGCCGTAGAGGTCGTCGGTGGCGATGACGTGGGAGCCGGTGTCGAGGCACTCCATCACCGTCGCGCCGCAGGCGAGGCCCGAGGCGAAGGCGAAGGCCTCGGTCCCGCTTTCCAGGTCGGCGATGCAGCGCTCGAACGCGAAGCGGGTCGGGTTGTGGCTGCGGGCGTATTCATAGCCCTTGTGCACGCCTGGGCTTTCCTGGGCGTAGGTGCTGGTCGCGTAGATCGGCGGCATGACCGCGCCGGTGGTCGGATCGGGGCTCTGGCCGGCGTGGATGGTGCGGGTGGCGAAGGCCAGGCGGTTCTTGCCGTCGGTGGGGGACATTGGTTGCCTCTCTGCGTCCTTCGACACGCCCGCCGCGCGGGCTGCTCAGGATGACTGACTTCTGAATGCGCCCAACACGATCGTCATGCTGAGCAGCGGCCGCAGGACGCGTGTCGAAGCACGCACCCTGCTCGCCATACCTGCTTAGGCCGTGCGGCGCAGGTGGTTGATGAGGTCGACGCGGGTGATCAGGCCCAGCAGCTCGTCGCCGTCCATGACCACGGCCACCTCGTCGCGCTCGAAGACGGCGGTCAGGGCGGACATCGGCTGGTGGCTCTCCAGGGTCTTGACGTTGCGGGTCATGGCGCCGCCGACCTTGGTGGCGAAGCCTTCGCCGTCATGCGCCTTGGCCACGGCGCTCAGCACGTCGCTCTCGTCGAGGATGCCGACCAGCTTGCTGTGATCGACGACCGGCAGCTGGCTGATGTCGGCCGACCGCATGCGGTTGTAGGCGGTCAGCAGGGTGTCGTCGGGGCCGATGGTGATGACGCCGCCGTCGCTGTAGCGCTTGGCGATCAGGTCGGAGATGTCGCCCCGGGCCTGGCGGTCCTCGAACCCGTGGGCGCTGACCCAGAGGTCGTTGAACATCTGGGTCAGGTACTTGGCGCCGGTGTGGCTGACGATGGTGACCACCACCATAATCTTGGCCGTCAGGCCATCGACCATGAAGCCGACTTCCATCACCGTCTTGCCGACCACCGCCCATTGGTAGAGCGTCTGGTTGAAGCGTTCGCCACCGGCCACCTGCGACAGCACGATGCAGGAACCGACGAAGGCGATGAAGACGCCCAGGATGGTGAAGAAATGGGCGCCGCGCTGCCCCACGGTCTTGCCGGCAAGGCCGGCGATCAGCGCACCGGCCAGCGGAGCCAGGGCGACGGTCAGCAATAGGTTCTGAGAGATGGCCATGTCAGCCCTTGAGCTCGTCGAGCTCTTCGACGTTGATCGAGGCGCGGTTGCGGAACAGCACCACGAGGATGGCCAGGCCGATGGCCGATTCGGCCGCCGCCACCGTGAGGATGAAGAACACGAACACCTGGCCGGCCATGCGGTCGGCTTCCAGCGGCAGGTAATGCGAGAAGGCGACGAAGTTCAGGTTCACGGC
>JANPKF010000751.1:0-2275 GCA_031425895.1 Caulobacteraceae bacterium
ATCGTCAAGTTCTCGATCCCGGACGCGGATCACCACGTGATGATCGACCAGCCGCTGGCCACAACAGCGGCGTTGCGGGCGCTGCTGGCGGCCTGGCCCTGAAGTCGTTGCGTCCTTCGACACGCCCGCTTTGCGGGCTACTCAGGATGACGATTTTGGGTGAGCTGCAATCACGCCGGCAGAGCACCGGCGCTCGTCATCCTGAGTAGCGATCACCTTTGATCGCGTGTCGAAGGACACACGGGAGGAGCAACCGCTTCTAGAACTTGAAGGTGGTTTCCAGGCGCACGCGGGGCGCCTCGTCCCGGGCGCCGTTGCGGCGAACCGGGTTGTCACGTTCGGAGGCCAGACCCAGCGCGCCGCCGACGCGGAGCGACGGGGTCACCTTGAAGTAGGCTCCGGCTTCGAGGTCCTTGGCGTCAGCCTCGCGGCCGACGGGCGACTGCAGGCCGAGCTTGAGGCCCCACTTGCCGGTCTTGTTGTCGAACTGGACGCTGCGGTCGCCACGGCCCGGGCCAAGGCGGCTGTCCTGCAGGTTGAAATCGCCACGAACGCGGAAGTCGGCGGCCGGCTTGGGCTTGGCGGCCGATTGCGCATGGGCCATCCCCGCCGATCCAATCAGGACCAGCGCAGCAGCCGCCGCAATGTATCGCGCCTTGCTCATATTCGCCTTTTGAGACCTACGACCCCATGCCGACGTTTATCGCCCGAGGTCGGGCCGTCAGCTCAATTGCCATTATATAAGCGATCACGGCGACTTTGGGTCAACGTCATCCGATGACGGGCGGTCGATTCAGACCTCGCCTGTGGCGGGAAGGCCACTTGATTTCAGCGTTGGACCTTCTCTTGCCATGATGTAGACGCACCGGAGAGAATATCTGCGGCGCGGGGCGCAGTGGATTTGGAGCGATAGAGCATGCGGTTTGCGCGCGGGGCGTTCAGGTTGGGCGCGGTAGTGATGTTGGCGGGCGCTCTGGCGGCCTGCGGGTCCAGCGGTCCGAAGACCGTCAAGGACGGCAACGGCGGCTTCCTGGGCATGGGCGGCAAGCCGGCCTCTAAGGGCACGGAGATCGGAGTCAACGGCTACCTCTGGCGGGCCGCCACCGACGTCATCCAGCAGACAAAGATGCCCCTGGTATCGGCTGACCCCTACGGCGGCGTCCTGATCACCGAATGGTATTCCGATCCGGCCGCGCCGAGCGAGCGGTTCAAGATCACCGTCTACATCCTCGACACCCGCCTGCGCGCCGACGCCCTGAACGTCAGCGTCGCCAAGCAGGTCGACAACGGCGGAACCTGGGTCGACGCACCGGCGGCCGCCCAGACCGAAGCCGACCTTGAGAACGCCATCCTCGACCGGGCCCGCAAGCTGCGGCTCGCGAACCTCGGCAGCGAATAGAGAAAGGAGTGCGGCGCGCTCCTGCCCACGAGATCGCGAATGCGATCTCGCTAAAGTCTTCAAAGTAGGCCGCAAGTCGGGCGGCGGAACCGCACACACTTCCGCCTGACATGCGGCCGCACCTCTTGTTGCCGCGCGGGGCTCGCCCTAAGAACCGCGCATGGCTCGCTATAACCCCAAAGAGACCGAGCCCAGGTGGCGCAAAGCCTGGGCCGACGCCGATGTGTTCCGCACGGCGGACGATGATCCGCGCCCGAAATACTACGTCCTCGAGATGTTCCCCTACCCGTCGGGACGCATGCACATGGGCCATGTGCGCAACTACACGATGGGTGACGTGGTGGCGCGCTACAAGCGGGCCCAGGGCCACGCGGTGCTGCATCCGATGGGCTGGGACGCCTTCGGCATGCCGGCCGAGAACGCGGCCATGGAGCGAGGCGTCCACCCCAAGGGCTGGACCTACGACAACATCGCGGCCATGCGCGAGCCCTTCAAGGTGCTGGGCACCAGCATCGACTGGTCGCGCGAATTCGCCACCTGCGACCCGGAATACTATGGCCAGCAACAGCGCTGGTTCCTGAAGCTGCTGAAGCGCGGCCTGGTCTATCGCCGCGAGGCGACGGTCAACTGGGATCCGGTCGACATGACCGTGCTGGCCAACGAACAGGTGATCGATGGCCGCGGCTGGCGATCGGGCGCGCTGGTCGAACGCCGCAAGCTGTCGCAGTGGTTTCTGAAGATCACCGATTTTGCCGACGATCTGGTCGAGGGGCTGGGTCGGCTCGATCATTGGCCGGACAAGGTTCGGCTGATGCAGGAAAACTGGATCGGCAAGAGCCAGGGACTGCAGTTCCGATTTCGCCTCTCCGATGAAGG
>JANPKF010000752.1:0-2834 GCA_031425895.1 Caulobacteraceae bacterium
GATGTCGCGCACCTCGCTGGGCACGGGCCAGTTGGCGATCATCTCCGGACCGGCGGCGCAGGCGGCCATGGCCGCGCCCTCCAGGTCGTCCACCAGTCCGGAGGCCTGCCCCTGTCGGGCGGCCTGGTGCGCCAGACGGCGAAGGGCGGGGCTGTCGCCGGGATTGCCGAACCAGTCGCGAAACCGGCTGTCGGCGTAGTGGCAACGGTGATCGAGGCCCACCACGGCCATGCCGAACCCGGCACGCGGGGCCAGGCTGGTGAAGGCCGAGGCGTTGATCACCGCAGCCATCTGCAGCGCCTCGGCCAAGGCTTCGGGGTCGCGGTCGGCGGTGGTGTGGAGCAGTTGCCAGCTGTCGATCGTCGCCATGCTGATGTCACCGGCAGCGAACCGGTCGAGCATGGATGGCGTGGTCTCTACGCTATCGAACACGACTCTACTCTTCCCTGACGGGTCCCTCGAAGAGTGTGCCTAACATGGGTATGCGAGGTCAGGCCACCTATTCGCGCAGGTAGATGGAGCGCTTGGGGGTCATCATCACCCGTTGCAGCATGGGTGTGAAGGCGTCCAACGGCATCGACTTGAATTTGGGATCGAACGCCTCCTGATCGAACAGGTGGCAGAACTGGGCAGTGTATTCGAAGTCCGGATGGCCGCGATACTGGTCGCGCATGTTCCGGTCCAGGCCCAGGTGATGGAAGAAGTAGTAGCCCTGGAAGATGGCGTGGTTGGCGACCATCCAGTGGTTCCGCTCCGAGACGAACGGCTGGACGATGGCGGCCGCGACGTCGGCGTGATTGCGCGGGCCCAGGGTGTCGCCGATGTCGTGGAGGAGGGCGCAGACGACGTATTCCTCGTCCATTCCCGCCTGGTGGGCGCGGGTCGCGGTCTGCAGGCTATGCTCCAGCCGGTCGATGGCGAAGCCGCCGCAGTCGCCTTCCAGCAGCTTCAGGTGGGCGATGATCCGCTCGGGCAGGCCGCGCCCGAACTCGGCGGCGGCCCTGGAGATGTTCAGCCAGTCTTCCTGGGTGCCATCGACCATGGCGTGAAACTTGGCCTGAGCTTCGTGCCCGTGTTCACCGTCAGCCATGTCGCGTCTCCCGAACGATTGTTTGAGCCATGGTGCGGGAGGCGAGGGACGGCGTCAATCTCGGCGCGCTGAGGCCGGACTTGCCGGCGGCCTACTCCAGACCGCGTAGGTAGTTCACGCTGTTTTCGACGCTCGGCCAGTAAGGCTTCGGCGGCACGTCGTGCTCGACGAAGAAATGCTCCACGCCGGCGGCGCGGCCGGCGGCGATGATGGCGGGGAAATCGAGCGTGCCGGCGCCGACGTCGGTCATCGCGCCGTCGGGAAGGGCGTCCTTCAGGTGGAGCAGCTTCACCCGGCCGGCGAGCCTGTCGATCATCGCCTTGGGATCCTCTCCGCCGGTCTTCAGCCAGTAGACATCGAGTTCGAAGAAGACGAGCGCCGGGTCGGCCGTCAGAAGGATGTCAAAGGGTCGGGTTCCCTTAAGGTGTCGAACTCGAAGTGATGGTGGTGATAGCAGGTGGTGAATCCCTCGCCGGCCGCCTGCCGGGCGAAGGTCTCGATCTGGCTGACGACGACGGGCCAGTCAGCCGTGTTCGGATCGACGAAGGGCATGACGATGAAGCGACAGCCAAGGGTCTTTGCCACCTGCAACACCCGCTCCGGCCGGTCGGTCATGTCGGCCAGGCCGATATGAACCGACGGGCAGTCGAGCTCGATCTCAGCCATCCGGGCGGCCAGCGGGACAAAGTCCATCTCCAGCGGCGCGGCGAACTCCACCTCGTCGTAGCCGCTGGCCTTGATGCGCTCCAGCGTGCCGATCGGGTCTTCGGCGAAGGGTTTGCGCAGGGTGTAGAGCTGCAGGCCGACGGGCTTCATCACAGGGCTCCTTGTTCGAGCAGGTCGGCGGCGTGGTTGGCCGTGCGGGCCGACAGCGCCATGTAGGTGAGCGAGGGGTTCATCGAGGCGCTGGAGGCCATCACCGCCCCGTCCGAGCAGAACAGATTGGCGACCTGGTGCGCCTGGCCCCAGCTGTTGAACACCGAGGTGGCCGGATCGCGGCCCATGCGGGCGGTGCCCATCTCGTGGATGCGGTCGCCGGGCGGAGTAAGATAGGCGCCGGCCTCTTCCCAGGGCGTGATGTCGGTACAGCCGGCGGCTGCCAGCATGGCGGCGGAGTCGCGGGCCGCATCCATCATCATCGAATACTCGTTGGGGCCGTGCGCGCAGTCGATGACGGGCAGGGGGATGCCCCAGTTGTCGACGCGCGAGGTCGTCAGGGTTACCCGGTTGTTCGGGTCGGGCAGCACCTCGCCGAACGGGCCGAGATGCATGATCCAGACCTTCTTCGGCCGGCCCGAGGCGTCCAGCTCGCCGCCCTCGCGCCGCACCTTGCGGGCCCCGCCCTGGATGCCGAAGCCGCGCAGGTAGGGCTTCTGCTCCTCGGTGATGTTTCCGTAGCGCGGCACATAGATGCCGGTCGGCCGGTCGTCCTGCCACGGCTGGTCCTCGAAGCCGGGGAAGGTCCCGACGACCTGCTTGCAGCTGACATGGTCCATGAGGTTGCGGCCGACCTGATCGCTGCCGTTGGCCAGGCCGCGCGGGAAGGCTTCGGAGCGCGAGTTCAGCAGCAGGGCGGCGGTATTGATCGCCGAGGCGTTGAGGAAGACGAGTCGCGCCTCGTAGGTCACGCCCTGCCGGGTCAAGCGATTGACTGCCCGCACGCCGGTGGCGCGTTTGCTGACGGGATCATAGGTCACGCTCTCGACGATGGCGTCGGTGACGATGGTCAGGTTTCCGGTCGCCC
>JANPKF010000753.1:0-6932 GCA_031425895.1 Caulobacteraceae bacterium
GCCCGTCTCGGCGGCGGTGGAAGACTACCGGGTGGTCGAGGTTCCCGGCGGCTGCGAGCTTCACTGGACCGGCCGGGCCAGCGCGCCGCTGTTTCTGGGTTGGCTGATCAGCAGCCAGCTGGCCAAGGGCCTGCAGGCGGGTCTGCCGAAGCTGGAAGCCCTGATCAAGGCTGATCCGAAGCGGTTCGGGCTGTAGGGCGGCTCGCCCGAAGAGGCGAAGCGTGTCTGACGGACGGACTTCGTCCGCTCCCTCGTGACCTTAACGTCAACTTTTTCTGGCGGTGGCGATAAAATTGCCGCTTGCCAATACATTTCATCGCGCTCAATCTGACTAAATCGTCAACTCGGGTTTGCGCCATGAGCACCATCAAGATCGAGGACGTCGCCTTCGTCCGTTTCCGCGCCCCTGATCTCACTAAAATGCGGGCCTTCCTGGACGACTTCGGCCTGACCGTGGCCGAGGCGACGGACCGCCGCATCGTGGCGCGCGGCTCGGGTCCCGCCCCGGTCGCCCACATCACCGAACGGGGCGAGTCAGGCTTTGCGAGCGTCGGCTTCCGCGCCGCCAGCCTGGAAGACCTCGAACGTCTGGCGGCCAGTGAGGGCGTTGCGACCGGGCCCTTCGACGCCCCCGGCGGCGGCCGGCGCCTGGTGCTGACCGATCCCGACGGCCACACCGTCGAGGTGGTGGCGGGCCAGGCCGCGGCCGAGTCACAGGAAATCCCCGCCGGCCAGCCGTGGAACCGGGCCACCGAGAAGGCGCGGCTGCGGACGGTCAAGCGGATCGCGGCGGGGGCGGCCAATGTCGTGAGGCTGGGCCATGTGGTGCTGAACGTCTCCGACTTCCGGGCCTCGGAGCGCTGGTACAAGGACCGCTTCGGCTTCATCACCTCCGACGAGATCCAGCTGGCCCCCGAGTTCGCCATCGGCGCCTTCCTGCGCTGCGACCGGGGCGAGGCCCTGACCGACCATCACACCCTGTTCCTGGTGCAGAGCCCCAATGGGCCGGGCTTCAACCATGCCGCCTTCGAGGTCGCCGACCTCGATGACCTGATGCGCGGCCACCAGCGGCTGAAAGACAGTGGCCGCCACGCCGAATGGGGCGTCGGGCGACACATCCTCGGCAGCCAGGTGTTCGACTATTGGCGCGATCCCTGGGGCCACACCCTGGAGCACTGGACCGACGGCGACCTGTTCACCGCCGCCGACGGCTCCAACACCGCCTCCCTGCAGGACCTGCTGGGCGTTCAATGGGGCCCGATGGCGCCCCCGACCATGGGCTGACGATCATGAAACTGGCGACATTCGACGCGGGCGCGGGCCCGCAACTTGGCGCGGTGGAAGGCGAGCGGATCACGCCCCTGGGCGAGGGCCTGCCGGGCGAGATGACGGCCCTGATCGCGGCCTGGCCCACGGTCGAGGGCGAGGTCCGCCGCAGGGCGGGGGCAGGGGCCGGGGCGCTGGCGCTGGACAGCGTTCGGCTGCTGGCGCCCATCCGCCGGCCCGGCAAGATCATGGCCATCGGCCTGAACTACGCCGACCACATTGCCGAGAGCAATCTGGGCACGCCCGAGCACCAGGTCTGGTTCTCCAAGGCCCCGACCGCCGCCAACGGCCCCTATGATCCGATCCAGGTTCCCAAGGTCAGCCAGGCCCTCGACTACGAGGCCGAACTGGTCGCCGTCATCGGCCAGGGCGGCCGCCACATCGGCAAGACGGGCGCCCCGTCGGCGGTGTTCGGATACTGCTGCGGTAACGACGCCACCGAGCGGGCCTGGCAGCACCGCACGCCGCAATGGGTGGTCGGCAAGTCGTTCGACAGCCACGCCCCGTTCGGCCCCTGGATCACCACCGCCGACGAGGTTCCGGACCCGCACGTCCTGGGCATCCGCTGCCTGGTCAACGGCGAGGTTCGCCAGGCGTCCAACACCCGCCACCTGGTCTTCGACCTCTGGGACCAGATCGACCACCTCAGCCAGGCCATGACCCTGGAGCCCGGCGACCTGATCTTCACCGGCACGCCGGGCGGCATCGGCGCGGCCATGAAGCCCATGCGGTTCCTGAAGCACGGCGACCGGGTCCGCATCGAGATCGACGGCCTGGGCGCCCTCGACAATCCCTGCGCCGACGAGGTCTGAGGTGAGCGGCCCCTTCGACCATGACGTGCTGGTGGTCGGCCTCGGCCCGACCGGGGCGGCGCTGTCGGCCCTGCTGGCCCGGGCCGGCCTCCGCGTCCTGGCGATCGACAGGGACACGTCCGTCTACCCCCTGCCCCGCGCCGTCCACTTCGACCACGAGATCATGCGGCTGTTCCAGCAGCTGGGCGTCGCTGACGCGGTTCTGGAGCATGCCCGGCCCGTCCCGACCTACGAATTCCGATCGGCCGGCGGCGAGCTACTCCTTCAGCTTCCCCCCGCCGCCCAGACCCCGTCCGACTGGGGCAGCGGCTACATGTTCCACCAGCCGAGCTTCGAGACCGCCATCCGGGCGGTGCTGGACGCCGCCCCGACCGTCACGGTCCAGCTGGGCTGCCGGCTGGTCGACTTCGATCAGGACGCCGACGGTGCGACCGCCCGCCTGTCCGGGCCGGACGGCGAGCGCGCGGTGAGGGTCCGCTATCTGGTCGGCTGCGACGGCGCCTCAAGCCGGGTGCGCGACGCCATCGGCGGCGGCCTGTTCGACTACGGCTTCGACGAGCCCTGGCTGGTGGTCGATGCCCGCCTGACGCCCGGCTCGAGGCTGCCGGAGGTCAATCTGCAGGTCTGCGATCCGGCCCGGCCGACGACCTGCGTCCAGGGCGGCCTTGGCCGTCACCGCTGGGAGTTCATGATCCTGCCGGGCGAGACGCCGGAGAGCCTGCTCGACGACGCGGTCATCCGCGGCCTGATCGCGCCCTGGAACTGCGGGCCGGTCGAGATCGAGCGCAAGGCCGTCTATCGCTTCCACGGCCTGGTCGCCAATCGCTGGCGGTCGGGCCGGGCGTTGATCGCCGGCGACGCCGCCCACCAGACCCCGCCCTTCGCCGGCCAGGGCATGTGCGCCGGACTGCGCGACGCCGCCAACCTGGCCTGGAAGCTCGCCGCCGTGATCGGGGGCGACGCCGCCGAGACCCTGCTGGACAGCTATCAGGCCGAGCGCGAACCCCACGCCCGCTCGGCCATCGAGTTGGCCATCGGCATGGGCCGCATGGTCTGCACCCTCGACCCCGAGGCCGCCGCCCGGCGCGACGCCGGCATGCTGGCCGCGCGGGCCGCCGGGGCCCCCGCCCTGCCGCCGATGCAGCCGGCTCCGTTCGCGGCCGGGTGTGTGCTGGCCGGATCGCCGGCCGCCGGGGCGATGTTTCCCCAGCCCGGCGTCGAGGACGGCCATCGCCGCCTGCGCCTCGACGACGTCCTGGGCGACGGCGCCTGGCTGTTCACCACCGCCCCGACCAAGGCGACGGCGCCGGGGGTGCGCATCCTGCCGATCGAGGCAGACGATCTGATCCTGTTCCGCTATCAGCTTAAGACCTGGTTGGACCGGACCGGCGCCCCGGCCGTGCTGGTCCGACCGGACCGCTATGTGTTCGGCGCGGGCGAGCCGGACATGCTGTTGCGGCGCTGGCGCGAAGCCCTTGACGCCCCGGAGATGGCGGAGGCCTGACGATGAAGAGCGAGCGCGGCAATCCCCGGGCGGAGCGGACCCGGGCGGCCCTGATCAGCGCCGGGCGCCGGCTCTACAGCGAGCGCCCCTTCGATGCGGTGACGGTGGACGACATCGTCCAGGCCGCCGCCGTCGGCAAGGGCAGCTTCTACAACCACTTCACGGACCGCGAGGCCCTGGTCCGCGCCATCACCGCCGAGATCCGGGCCAGCGTCGAGACCGCCGTCACCCGGGCCAACGCGGGCGTCGAGGATCCGGCCCGGCGGATGGCCCGCGCCGTCTGCGTCTATCTGCGCTTTGGCCTCGACGGACCCGAGGCGGCGGGCGTGCTTGTCCACATGCACAGCGGCCACACCTCCCTCTCGGCCCCGCTCAACCGGGGCCTGGTCGATGATATCGAGAAAGGTCTGGCGGCCGGCCGCTTCACCGTGCCGACGGTCGAGGCCGGGGTGCTGTTCGTGTTTGGCATCACCCAGCTGGCTCTG
The DNA here is from genome assembly GCA_031425895.1 of Caulobacteraceae bacterium. Lineage (GTDB taxonomy): Bacteria > Pseudomonadota > Alphaproteobacteria > Caulobacterales > Caulobacteraceae > Caulobacter. Next base: position 4,128 of record JANPKF010000753.1, read on the forward strand.
GTCCGCGTGGTCCAGGAGCCGTCCCCGGCCTTCGCCGTCTCGCTGTCCCAGCAGATGTGCGGCCTGATCCTGCGGGGCCTTGGCCTCGCCGCCGCCGAGGCCGACCTGATCGCCGCCCAGACCAGCGACGAGATCGTCCGCCGGGGCGCAGCCCTGTCGGTCCCCGACAAAGCGCACTGATAGCGGGACAACGGTCCGTTCGCCCGAGGTTCGCCCATGAAAGGGCGGGATTGGCGGTCTATGCTGGGCGCAACGACACACCGGAGCGATCCATGATCCGTCCCCTGCTGGCCCCCCTGCTCATCGGCGCCGTCGCGCTTGGCCTCGCCCTGCCGGCCGCCGCTGCCAGAAAGCCCGCACCGGCCCCGCCGCCGCTGACGCCCGCGCCGGTGGTCGCCGCCGAGCGGGCCTTTGCCGCCGACGGGGCGGCGCTGGGCATCAAGCAGAGTTTCCTCAAGCACATGGCCGACGACGCCATCGTCTTCCAGCCGGACCCGGTCAACGCCCGTGAGGCCCTCTCGGCCCAGTCCGACAAGCCGGGACCGAAGCTGGAGTGGTGGCCGGTCTGGGCCGGGATCGCGGCCGGCGGCGACCTCGGCTTCACCACGGGTCCCTATGCGGTCGATGGCGCCCGGCGCGGCCACTACGTCACGGTGTGGAAGAAGCAGGCCGACGGGTCCTGGAAGTGGCTCTACGATGGCGGGCCGGGCAGCACCTCGAAGGACGCGCCCGGGCCGGACAGCACGCCGGGCTACCTGATGGTCTCGAAGTCTTCGGCCGGCGATGAGGCCACCGCCCTGGCCTCCGCCCAGGCGGCCGACGCGGCCCTCAACGCCGCGGCCGCCGAGGACCTGCCCGCCGCCTTCCTCGCCGTGCTGGTCTGCGAGGCCCGGGTGCAGGGCTCTCCCGCCGCCCCCGCCCAGGGGTGCGCCAGCTTCCGCAATGAGCTGGGTGGCCGTGGCCGAAAGGTGACCTTCGCGGCTCTCGGCGGCGCGGCCTCGTCCAGCGGTGACATGGCCTGGACCTATGGCGACGCCGACTGGTCGATCGCCGGCAAGGCCTTCCGTGGCCACTATGTGCGGGTCTGGCAGTATCGCGGCGACACCTGGAAACTGGTCTTTGACCAGATCGTGCCGGCGCCGCCCCGCAAGAAGGGGTGAAGTCCGGGGCGGCAGTGACTATCTGCCGTTCTCGACCCTTTCAGGAGCCACCCTCCAAGTGACTGAATTTTCGCCTCGCGAGATCGTTTCCGAACTGGACCGCTTTGTCGTCGGCCATGCCGAGGCCAAGCGCGCCGTCGCCATCGCCCTGCGCAACCGCTGGCGTCGCCGGCGCACGCCCGAGTCCCTGCGCGACGAGATCACGCCCAAGAACATCCTGATGATCGGCCCGACCGGGGTCGGCAAGACCGAGATCGCCCGGCGGCTGGCCAGGCTGGCGCAGGCGCCGTTCCTGAAAGTCGAGGCGACCAAGTTCACCGAGGTCGGCTACGTCGGCCGCGACGTCGACCAGATCATCCGCGATCTCGTCGAGAGCGCCATCGCCATGGTCCGCGACAAGCGCCGCGCGGCGGTGAAGGCCAAGGCGGAAGCGGCCGCCGAGGAGCGCATCCTCGACGCCCTGACCGGGCCCGGCAGCACCGCCGCCCGCGAAAGCTTCCGGGTCAAGCTGCGCAACGGCGAGCTGAACGACAAGGAGGTCGAGCTGCAGCTGGCCGAGACCGCCAGCCCCTTCCAGGGCATGGACATTCCCGGCATGCCGGGCGGCTCGGTCGGCATGCTCAATCTCGGCGAGATGTTCGGCAAGGCCATGGGCGGCCGCACCCGCACCCACAAGACCACGGTGTCCGGCGCCTATGCGCCCCTGCTGGCCGAGGAAAGCGACAAGCTGCTGGACCAGGAGGCGCTGACCCAGGAGGCGCTGGAGCTGGCCGAGAACAGCGGCATCGTCTTCCTCGACGAGATCGACAAGGTGGCCAGCCGCCAGGACCGGGCCGGGGCCGATGTCAGCCGTGAAGGCGTGCAGCGCGATCTGCTGCCGCTGATCGAGGGCACCACCGTCTCGACCAAGTATGGACCGGTGAAGACCGACCACATCCTGTTCATCGCCTCGGGCGCCTTCCATGTCGCCAAGCCTTCGGACCTGCTCCCTGAACTGCAGGGCCGCCTGCCGATCCGGGTCGAGCTGAAGGCGCTGAGCCGCGATGACATGCGCCGGATCCTGACCGAGCCGGAGGCCAACCTGGTCGCCCAGCAACAGGCGCTGATCGCCACCGAGGGCGTCACCCTGACCTTCACCGAAGAGGCCATCGACGCCATCGCCGACGCCGCCGTGGCGGTGAACGGCAGCGTCGAGAACATCGGCGCGCGGCGTCTGCAGACGGTGATGGAAAAGGTGGTCGAGGAGATCAGCTTCACCGCCGGCGACACATCATCCAAGGCGGTGACGGTTGACGGGGCCTATGTGAAGGAGCGGGTCGGCGCGCTGGCAGCCGATGCCGACCTGAGCCGGTTTATCCTGTAGCAGCGGACCCGGCGGTCAGAACCGCTCCGCCCTCGCCTCCATGATCGCCTCGCGCAGGGCCTGCCCCAGCGCCTCGCGCTCGGGCGGGCTGAGCGCCTTGCCGACGCTGTGACGCTTGTTCGACAGGCGCAGGCGGACGCTCATCTCATGCTCGCCGAGCGCTTCGAGATCGACGTTGGTGAAGGCGGTGGGGGAGGACCAGACGGTGCGGCTCTTGCCCTCTGACTCCTCGATGACCTCGACGGTCTCGGCGCTGACCCGCAGGCGTTCGCGGCGGTTCAG
>JANPKF010000754.1:0-6075 GCA_031425895.1 Caulobacteraceae bacterium
GGCTACAATTGCTGCGGGCCGACCTACGGGCGTCTCCAGTAAAATCAATCGCTTGCATGACCGGTCGAGCCCATTCGGCCCTTGCCCCCAACGTCGCCGTGTTAAACTGTAGGTCGCTTCGATCCGGTGCGGCGCGCGGCCAACCCTTCCACCAGCCGGCGCCTCGCCCTAAGTAACCGGTTCAAACGTCGGAACCCGCGCCCATGACCCTGCACCCCATGCCTCTGCGTCTCGGCGTCAACATCGACCACGTCGCCACCATCCGCAACGCGCGCGGCGCCAGCTATCCCGAGCCCACCCGGGCGGCCGAGATCGCCCTGCTGGCCGGGGCCGACGGCATCACCGCCCACCTGCGTGAGGACCGTCGCCACATCTCCGACGCCGACATCGACGCCCTGGCCGACCTCTGCCGCAAGCGCGGCAAGCCGCTGAACTTCGAGATGGCCGTTACCGACGACATGGTCGCCATCGCCCTGGCCCACCGGCCGCACGCCGCCTGCCTGGTCCCTGAGCGACGCGAGGAGGTCACCACCGAGGGCGGCCTCGACGTGGTGCGCGGCGGCAACCGGGTGCGCGACGCCGTCCAGACGCTGCGCGCCGCCGGCAGCCGCGTCTCCCTGTTCATCGATCCCGATCCGGCCCAGATCATCGCTTCCGCCGACGCCGGCGCGCAGGTCATCGAACAGCACACCGGCGCCTTCTGCGACGCGGCCCGGGACGGCGAGACCGAGCGGGCCGCCGCCATCCTGGCCCGCCTGACCGCCGGCGCCGCCCAGGCCGTCGAACTCGGCCACGATGTCCACGCCGGCCACGGCATCGACTACGCCACCGTTGCTCCTGTCGCCGCGATCCCGGAGCTGGCCGAGCTCAACATCGGCCACTTCCTGATCGGCGAGGCCATCTTCGTCGGCCTGGGCGAGGCCATCCAGCGCATGCGCCGGCTGATGGACGCCGCCCGGGCCCAGGCGGAGCAGGCCGCGTGATCATCGGCCTGGGTTCCGACCTCTGCGACATCCGCCGCATCGACAAGACCCTGGCCCGCTTCGGAGACCGCTTCGTCCAGCGCCTGTTCACCGAGACCGAACAGGCCAGGTCCGACCGCCGCAAGGACCGCGCCGCCAGCTATGCGAAACGCTTCGCCGCCAAGGAGGCCTGCGCCAAGGCGCTGGGCACCGGGGTCCCCCGTCGCGGCGTCCACTGGCGGGACATGGGCGTGGTCAACCTGCGCTCCGGGGCTCCGACCATGGCCCTCACCGGTGGCGCGGCTGAGCGGCTCGCTCAGATCATTCCCGCGGGCTATGTGCCCCGCATCCACGTCACCCTGACCGATGATCATCCCTATGCCCAGGCCTTCGTCATCATCGAGGCCCTGACGCCGCAAGAGGCTGCCGCCGTTACGCCATGAACGCGAACTAACGGGCGCTCCGCTTGCTCCCGTAGTAAAGCGCGTCTAACCAGTCCTGCTGGGCTTTCGCCTCAGTCTTTCAAGAGAATCACGCGCCGATGACCGACGCCACCGTGACCGACGCCACCGGCCCCGAGGACAAGCCTCCGCCGACCTTCATCCAGGAGGTCGTCGAGATTGCCAAGACGGTGGCCTATGCGCTGCTGATCGCGCTGGTCCTTCGGATCTTCCTGTTCCAGCCCTTCACCATCCCGTCGGACAGCATGGAGCCGAACCTGCTCCACGGCGACTACATCATCGTCAACAAGTTCTCGTACGGCTACTCGAAGCACTCGATCCCGCTCAGCCCGCCGCTGTTCAAGGGCCGCGTCTTCGCCTCCAAGGCCAAGCGGGGCGACATCGTCGTCTTCAAGCTGCCGGCCGATAACAAGACCGACTACATCAAGCGCGTCGTCGGCGTGGCCGGCGACCGGATCCAGGTCCGGGGCGGGGTGCTGTACGTCAACGAAAAGCCGCTGCCCAACGTCCAGGTGACCCGCGACGACGCGGCTGACATGGACCGTGTCCGCCGTCAGGAAACCAGCTACGACACTAGGACCTACGTCACCTACGCCGGGGCCGAGTACGGCTACGTCAACAATACCGGCGTCTTCCTGGTGCCCCAGGGCCACTACTTCATGATGGGCGACAACCGCGACAACTCGCTGGATAGCCGCGTCGAGCCCAACTACGCCGCGCCCCGCCAGGGCGGCGTCGGCTTCGTGCCGGCCGAAAATCTGGTCGGCAAGGCCCAGATCATCCTGCTCAGCTGGTACCCGCCGTCCGATCCCTATGAGACCGGCAAGCGCCACGAAGGGGCCTCGCTGTTCAAGCCCTGGACCTGGTTCACCGAAGCCCGCCCGAGCCGGTTCTTCCGCATCCTGAAATGATGACCGGGCTCAAATGAAGACCGGACTCGAATGAACGCCCGGGTCCAGGCGGTGGAGGCGCTCGAACGCCGCATCGGCCACACCTTCGCTGACCGCGACCTGCTGGAACGGGCCCTGACCCACTCCAGCGTCGGCGACGGCGCCATCAAGGTGCGCCACAACGAGCGGCTGGAGTTCCTGGGCGACCGGGTGCTCGGCCTGCTGGCTTCCGAACGCCTGCTGGCGCTTTACCCGGAGGCCAAGGAGGGCGAACTCAGTCCGCGCCTGGCCAACCTCGTCAACGGCAAGGCCTGCGCCCGCGTCGGACGCCGGCTGGAACTGGGCGGCGCCCTGCGGATGAGCGGCTCGGCGACCAAGATGGGCGTGCGCGAGAACGACGGTGCGCTCGGCGACGCGGTCGAGGCCCTGATGGCGGCCCTCTACATCGACGGCGGGCTCGAGACCGCCCGGTCCTTCTTCCTCGCCGGCTGGGCCGACGAGTTCGACCATCTGGAAGCGCCGCGCTCCAAGGACGCCAAGACCCGGCTGCAGGAATGGGCGATGGGCCTGCGCCTGCCGATCCCCGCCTACACCGTCGCCGAACAGTCGGGACCGGCCCATGCGCCGCGTTTCATTGTGGAGGTGTCCGTACGGGGCTATGAGAGCGAACGCGGGGAAGGGGGCTCTCGGCGCGAAGCGGAAAAGGCTGCGGCGTTGATCATGCTGCTTAAACAGGAAGGCAAAGCATGACCCGGGCAGGTTTCGTCGCCATTATCGGCGCGCCCAACGCTGGCAAGTCCACCCTGACCAACCGGCTGGTTGGCGCCAAGGTGTCCATCGTCACCCAGAAAGTTCAGACCACGCGCTTCCCGGTGCGGGGCGTCGCCATGGCCGGCGAAGCGCAGATCATCCTGCTCGACACCCCCGGCATCTTCACCCCCCGCCGCAAGCTGGACCGCGCCATGGTCCGCAGCGCCTGGGCCGGGGCCGATGACGCAGACGCCGTCGTCCACCTGGTCGATGTCCAGGCCGAACTGGCCGTGCAGGACAAGACCGCCAAGCCGGCCGACAAGAGGGGCGTCATCGACGTCCAGACCATCATCGAGAACCTGCAGGGCTCGAAGAAGAAGGTCATCCTGGCGCTCAACAAGATCGACGGCGTCAAGCGCGAGCGCCTGCTGGCCGTTTCCCAGGCCCTGTTCGAGACCGGCGTCTACACCGAGGTCTTCATGATCAGCGCCGCCGACGGCAACGGCGTCGATGACCTGAAGGCCCGCATGGCCGAACTGATGCCGGAAGGCCCCTGGCTCTATCCGGAAGACCAGACCGCCGACATCCCGGCCCGCCTGCTGGCCGCAGAGATCACCCGCGAGAAACTCTACCTGCGCGTCCATGAGGAACTGCCCTACGCCGCCAGCGTCGATACGGTGGCCTTCGAGGAAAAGCGCGACGGCTCGGTCCGCATCGAACAGACCATCTATGTCGAGCGGGAAGGCCAGCGGGCCATCGTCATCGGCAACAATGGCCAGACCCTGAAGTGGATCGGCCAGAAGAGCCGCGAGGAACTGGCCGAACTGTTCGAACGCACCGTCCACCTCTTCCTGCACGTTCGCGTCCGCGAGAACTGGGCCGAGGAACGCGAGGCCTACTCGGCCATGGGGCTGGATTTCGACGTTTAGCGTTGGTGCGTCCTTCGACACGCCCGCGATGCGGGCTGCTCAGGATGACTGACGGTGGTGAAGGGTCAAAAAATTAGTCATGCTGAGCAGCGGCCGCAGGCCGCGTGTCGAAGCACGCACCCAAGGCAGGGCCATTCATGCGTCTCCTCCTCCTGATCCTCGCCCTGCTTGCGACGCCGGCCATGGCCCAACCGGCCGATCCCGTACCCGCGATCAACGCCACGCTGGATGCCGTGCATGACGCCGCCTCGAAGGCCGACGGCAAACGCTACTTCGGCCTCTATTCGAAGGACGCCATCTACATCGGCACCGACGCCGCCGAACGCTGGACGATCGCAGAGTTCCGGGCCTACGCCGAACCCTACTTCGCCAAGGGCAAGGGCTGGACCTACATCCCGCGTGAGCGGCGCATCACGGTCACCGATCTCGACTGTAGGTGTATCGCCTGGTTCGACGAACTGCTCGACAGCGAAAGCTACGGCACCAGCCGGGGGACCGGCGTTCTGGTGCTGGAAGACGGGACATGGAAGGTCGCCCAATACGCCCTGACCTTCCCGATGCCCAACGATCTGGCCCACGGGTTCACCGACCAGATCAAGGCGTTCGAAGCCAAGGCCAAAGCGCCCAAGTGATGGAATGGGAAGACGAGGCCTACATCCTCTCGGCGCGGGCGCATGGCGAGTCCGGCGCCATCGTTGACCTGCTGACCGAGCAATACGGCCGCCACGCGGCGCACGTTTCCGGAGGTGGTTCGCGCCGCCTGAAGTCCATTCTCCAGCCGGGAGCCAAGGTTCTGGTCGCCTACCATGCGCGGGTCGAGGGCCAGTTGGGGTCGGCTCGCATCGAGCCGATCGGGGAGGGGCCTTCCGAACTGTTCGATGACCGCACGGCCCTGGCTGGCCTCGCTGCGGCCGCCGCCGTGGCGGCCGGAGCCTTGCCGGAACGCCAGCCGCACCCAGGCGCCTTTCATGCCTTCGACGCCCTGATCGGCGCCCTGGCGATCCCCGACGTCTGGCCCGCCGTCTTCGTCCAGTTCGAGGCCGGACTGCTGGCCGAGATGGGCTTCGCCCTCGACCTGACCAAATGCGCCTCGACCGGCGTCACCGAGGATCTCATCTGGGTCAGCCCCCGCACCGGCCGCGCCGTCTCCCGCGCGGCCGGCGAGCCTTACGCTGACCGCCTGTTGCCCCTGCCGCCCTTCATGCTGTCGCCGCGAAATGGCCTTTCCGACGGCGACATCCGCGCCGGTTTCGACCTGACCGGCCACTTCCTCGAGCAGTATGTCTTCGGCCCGCTCAACAAGCCGCTTCCCCCCGCCCGCGTCTGGCTTTTGGAGCGACTCTCCGACGCTGGACGGCTATGAAGCCTCCCCCCGCGCGGGCCGGGGCCCTAAGGTAAGTCCGACTGATTCTGGACCGATATGACTGTTCACACACCTCCGCCCGGTGACGGCGACCGCATCCTTGACGAACCGCTGACCGAGGCCCTCTCGCGGCGCTATCTTGCCTATGCCCTGTCGACCATCACGGGCCGGGCGCTGCCCGATGTTCGCGATGGCCTGAAGCCCGTTCACCGCCGCATCCTGTATGCGCTGCACGAGATGCGCCTCAACCCCGGCGCCGCCGCCCGCAAGTGCGCCAAGGTGGTCGGTGAGGTGATGGGTAACTTCCACCCGCACGGCGACCAGGCCATCTACGACGCCCTCGTGCGCCTGGCCCAGGACTTCAGCCAGCGCTACCCGCTGGTCGACGGCCAGGGCAATTTCGGCAACATCGACGGCGATAACGCCGCCGCCATGCGCTACACCGAATGCCGGATGACCCAGGCGGCCTCGGTGCTGCTCGAAGGCATCGACGAGAACGCGGTCGATTTCAAACCGACCTACGACGGCCAGGACGAGGAGCCGGTCGTCCTCCCCGCCGGCTTCCCGAACCTGCTGGCCAACGGCGCCAACGGCATCGCGGTCGGCATGGCCACCTCCATCCCGCCGCACAATGCCGGCGAGCTGTGCGCCGCCGCCCTGGAGCTCATCGCCAACCCCAGGGCCACCACGGCCGACCTGCTGAAGCACATCCCCGGCCCC
>JANPKF010000755.1:0-3122 GCA_031425895.1 Caulobacteraceae bacterium
CGCCGGCCTTGGCGATGGCCGGGACCAGGGCCTCAAGGGCCGGGCATCCGTGGTCGGTCGGCGGCGAGGTGACCAGGATGGCGGTCATGGGCGGGGCGGCGACAAGCGCGGCCTGGTCGCGGCTGTCGATCGGCGTGACCCCGGCGGTGCGCGCCTCCTCTGCCGAGGCTTCCGAGCGTACGGCCGCCCAGACGTCCCAGCCGTCGGCCTGCATCCGGGCGGCGAAGACCCGTCCGGTGAAGCCGAAGCCGAAGATGAGGAGGCGCTGCACGGGGCTATCCTAGCATCGGGGGTGGAGGGCTGGACAAGCCGGCATCCTCCCCCGCTATCGTCATCCTGGTGCTTGTCCCCAGGATCCCGGGTCCCGCCGCGACAACCCCATGCCTGGAGGCGCGGCTGCGCCTCCACCCCACTGTGAGAGCCAGGCCGACAGCGGGATCCTGGGCACAAGGCTCAGGATGACGGTAGCGAGGGTTGGTTGGGCGAAGCGAAACCCCGTTTCTACAGCAGCGCTTGCACGGCCTCCCGGGCCGCCGCGCCCAGTTCCGGGTGTTGCAGCGCATAGGCGACGTTGGCCCGCAGCAGGCCGATCTTGTCCCCGCAGTCGTAGGTGGTGCCCTCGTACTCGAGGGCGTGGAAGGGCTCCAGCGCCATCAGCCGGACCATGGCGTCGGTCAGCTGGATCTCGCCGCCGGCGCCCTTGCCCTGGTCGGCCAGCAGGCTGAAGATTTCCGGCTGCAGGATGTAGCGGCCGGAGATGAACAGGTTGGAGGGCTCGGTCCCCAGCGGCGGCTTCTCGACCATGCCGGTCATGCGGTTGAGACGGCCTTCGCGACTGTCGAGGGCGACGATGCCATACTTGTGGGTTTCGCCTTCGGGCGCCGGCTCGACGACGACGATGTTGCCCCCGACCTGGTTGTAGGCGTCCATCGCCTGCTTCAGCGGGGCGACCTTGCCCTGCATCAGCATGTCGGGAAGCATGACCGCGAAGGGCTCGTCGCCGATGATGTCGCGGGCGCACCAGACCGCGTGGCCGAGGCCCTGCGGCGACATCTGGCGCACGAAGCTCATCTCGCCGGGCTGGGGCAGGTCGGCGAGGACGGCCTCGAGGATATCGAGCTTGCCCTTGGCCTTGAGCTGGCTTTCCAGCTCGATGTGGTGATCGAAATAGGCCTCGATGGCCTCCTTGCCCCGTCCGGTGACGAAGACGAAGTGCTCGATGCCGGCCGCGCGGCCCTCGGCGATGACGTAGCTGAGGATCGGCCGATCAACGATGTTGAGCATTTCCTTGGGCGTCGTCTTGGCGCCGGGCAGCACGCGCGTGCCCAGGCCCGCGACCGGAAGGACGGCTTTGCGGACAGGTTTCATGGGAGATGAGGTATCCGAACGACGATCACAATTCCAGCCGGGACGGAACGCCCCGAATGGGTAGTGGTTCTTGGGGGATCATTGGTTCAAGCGTCTGGATATCCGCCCATGAGAGTCCTTCTGACCATCGCTGTCGCCGCCGGGACCACCCTGGCCCTGATGGCCTGCAGTAAACCGGTGAGCGAGGCGCCGACGGCGGCGGAGACCACGACCACGCCAGCCAGCCCGCCGGCTGACAGCCCGCCGCCGCCGACGGGTTCAACGGTAGCGCCGCCAATGGCCGCGCCCGATCCCACCGATCCGACCAAGGTCCCGCCGGACGTGATCGCGCCGGCTCCGGGCGAAGGGGATCAGACCAAGCCCATGCCGCCGAGCTAGGGGCGCCCTTAAGTCCGCTCATCCCGGCGAATGCCGGGACCCATTTCGTAGGGCTCGGTGATGGAAGAGCGTGCCCTTGGGCACGGCCCTCACTGTTCGCAACGTCGACAACGCCGTGCCTGAAGGCACGAGTCCCAGCCGTCGGCATTTTATGAAATGGGTCCCGGCATTCGCCGGGATGAGCGGTGGTGGGGTGGGTTATTCCACCGTCACCGATTTCGCGAGATTGCGCGGCTGGTCGACGTCCGCGCCCTTCTGGACGGCCACATGGTAGGCCAGCAGCTGGATCGGGGCGGCGAAGACCAGGGGCGCGATCAGGGGATCGCAGGTCGGGGCGATGATGACGTCGGCGCCCTCAGGGGCGTGACGGGCGCCAGCTTCGTCGGTGATCATGATGACGTGGCCGCCACGGGCGACGACTTCGCTCATGTTGCTGACCGTCTTCTCGAACAGGGCGTCCGAGGGGGCGATGATGATGATCGGGGTGTGCTCGTCGACCAGCGCGATGGGACCGTGCTTGAGCTCGCCCGCCGCATAGCCCTCGGCGTGGATGTAGCTGATTTCCTTGAGCTTCAGGGCGCCCTCGTAGGCCAGCGGGGCCATCGGGCCACGGCCGAGGTAGAGCACGTCGCGGGCCCGGGCGATCTTGGGGGCCAGGGCGGTAACAGCCGCCTCGACGTCGAGGGATTCGCCGACCAGGCGGGGGGCTTCCAGCAGGACGCGGGCGAGGTGATGCTCCTGCTCTTCGGTGATCCTGCCACGGGCGGCGGCGGCGGCGACGGCCAGGGCCAGCAGGGCGGTGACCTGGCTGGTGAAGGCCTTGGTCGAGGCGACCCCGATCTCGGGACCGGCGTGGGTCGGCCAGAGGACGTCGGCCTCGCGGGCCATGGTGCTTTCGTGGCTGTTGACGATGGCGGCGGTCTTCAGTCCCTTCGACTGGCACCAGCGAAGGGCGGCAAGCGTGTCGGCGGTCTCGCCCGACTGGCTGACGGCGATGGCCAGGGTGCCCGGCGTCACGGCCGGTTCGCGGTAGCGGAACTCCGAAGCGATCTCGACATCGCAGGGCAGGCCGGCCAGCCGCTCGAAGGTGTAGCGGGCGATGGAGGCGGCGTAGAAGGCGGTGCCGCAGGCAACGATCTGGATGCGCTCGACGGTTTTGAAGTCGAAGTCGCCGGGGGCCTTCACCGTGCCGCTGACCGCGTCGAGATAGGCGGTCAGGGTGTGCTGGCAGGCGTCGGGCTGCTCGTAGATCTCCTTGACCATGAAGTGGCGGTGGTTGCCCTTCTCGACCCGGAAGGCCTGGGCGACGATCCGCTGGCGCTCGCGCGAGACCACGGCGCCGGCGATGTCGCGGATCTCGGCGCCTTCGCGCGTCA
>JANPKF010000756.1:0-10157 GCA_031425895.1 Caulobacteraceae bacterium
CCGACCACGGTGGCGGCCCGGCAGACCAAGCAGCTGCTGATGCTCGACGCCGACGGTGTCGCCTTCGACCGGGTGTATCGGTTCACCAGCTGGCCAGGCGCCACCTGGAACCCGGACCAGAAGGCCCTGCCCGTCCAGCTGATGCTGCGCATGAAGAACCGCAAGGAGACCGGGCTGGGCCTGCCGCTGCCGGGCGGCAATGCCATGATCGGCCAGGAGACCGGCGACGGCCGCCTGCTGGCCGGCGAGTTCAGGTTCGAGAACAGCGCCGTCGGCGCCCCCTTCGATCTGGTCCTGCAGAACTCCGCCCAGGTGCAGGTGACCCCCCGGCTGGTCAGCAAGACCTCCAGGGGCAAGCGCAAGACCCAGTGGCTCTACGAGCTGGAAGCCGAGAACACCACCGCTGCCCCGGCGGCCTTCGAATGGCGGCTGCAGGACATCGGGTACGTCTACAGGGTGACCGCCTCCAGCGTGAAGCCGGTGGCCCGTGACGGGGGTCGGGTGATGCCCGTGATCCTGGCGCCCGGCGAGAAGCGGACCCTGCGTTACACCCTGCTCGTCACGCAGTAGGTGCGCTCATCGTTCTGGCGCGTTATGCCAGCACATGGCCAAGCCTCCCCCCAAGACGTCGAAGTCTCCCAAGCCCGTTCGCGCCCCCCAGGGTCTGCCCGACAAGGACACCCTGATCGCCTTCCTGCGCGACGCCGGCGAGGCGGCGAAGGCCGACATCGCCCGTCACTTCGGCCTCAAGGGCGCCGACCGCCGGGCCCTGCGCGAGATGCTGCGTGAGCTGGAGGCCAAGGGCGATCTGGGCAAGCGCGGCCGGCGCGGCTTCGCCGAGGCCGGGGCCCTGCCGCCGGTCGGGGTGGCCGAAGTGGTCGAGCGCGACACCGACGGCGACCTCTATGTGCGCCTCTCCAAGGGCGGCGACGACGCGCCGCTCGCCCGCCTGGCCCCGGATGCGGCCGAGAAGACCGCCGGCGCCCCAGGGCTCGGCGACAAGCTGCTGGTCCGCTACGAGCGGCTGGAGAACGGCGAGATCGAGGCGCGGGTCATCAAGCGGCTGGGCCAGAGCGCGCACAAGATCCTCGGCGTGGTGCGCAAGGTTCGGCGCGAGATCCGGGTCGAGCCGGTGGATCGCAAGAGCCGCGATACGCTGCTGCTCAGCGAGTATGACGGCCGCGACCTCAAGGACGGCGACCTGGTCGTCGCCCAGATCCAGCTCAGCGGTCCGCGCGAACGCTATGGCCCCAAGAACGGCAAGCTGCTGGAGGTGGTCGGCCGCGAGGACGAGCCGCGCGCCGCCTCCCTGATCGCCATCCATGCCCACGGCATTCCGACGGGCTTCAGTCCGCAGGCCGAAGCCGAAGCCGAGGCGGCGACGGAAGCCACGCTGAAGGGCCGCGAGGACCTGCGCGACCTGCCGCTAATCACTATCGACCCCTCCGACGCCCGCGACCACGACGACGCCGTCTTCGCCCATCCCGACGACGACGCCCGCAATGAGGGCGGCTGGGTAGTCTGGGTCGCCATCGCCGATGTCGCCGCCTATGTCCGCCACGGCACGGCGCTGGACGCCGAGGCCCGCGAGAAGGGCAACTCCACCTACTTCCCCGACCGGGTCGAGCCGATGCTGCCCGAGCGGCTGTCGGCCGGGCTCTGCTCCCTGCGCGAAGGCGAGAACCGCGCCACCATGGCCGTGCGCATGGTCTTCGGGGCCGACGGCAGGAAGCGGTCCCACCGCTTCGTGCGCGGCCTGATGCGCTCGGCGGCCAAGCTCTCCTACGAGCAGGCGCAGGCGGCCGTCGACGGTCAGCCCGACGACCAGACCGGGCCGTTGCTGGACAGCATCCTCAAGCCCCTGTGGGCCGCCTATCACGTCATGCTCAAGGGCCGCCGCGCCCGCTCGCCGCTGGGCATCGAGAGCGACGAGCGCCGCATCCGCTTCAACCCGGAAGGCGAGATCGTCTCCATCGAGCGCCGCCGCAGTCTTGAGGCCCACCAGCTGATCGAGGAGATGATGGTCCAGGCCAACGTCTGCGCCGCTGAGACCCTGGAGCAGAAGAAGACGCCGCTGATCTACCGCGTCCACGACACCCCCTCGATGGAGAAGATGCAGTCGCTGGGCGAGTTCCTGGAGACGCTGGGCATCCCGTGGAGCAAGGGCGAGGCCCCGCGCACCGACCGCTTCAACAAGCTGCTCACCGAGACCCGCGAGGGGCCGCATGCCCCGATCGTCAACGAGGTTGTCCTGCGCACCCAGATGCAGGCCCACTACAACAGCGACAACATCGGCCACTTCGGCCTGAACCTCGCCAAGTACGCCCACTTCACCAGCCCGATCCGCCGCTATGCCGACCTGATCGTGCACCGGGCCCTGATTCGGGCGCTGGGCCTCGGCGACGATGGCCTGACTGACGGCGACATCAGCCAGATCAAGGACACGGCCGAGAAGATCACCTTCGCCGAACGCCGCAGCATGGCCGCCGAGCGCGACGCCACCGATCGCTACGTCGCCAGCTTCCTGGCCGACCGGGTGGGCGCGACCTTCCCGGGGCGCATCACCGGGGTGACCCGGTTCGGCCTGTTCGTGCGGCTGGAGGAGACCGGCGCCGATGGGCTGGTCCCCGTCTCGACGCTGGGCGAGGAATACTTCGTCCATGACGAGCGCCTGCATGCCCTGGTCGGCGAACGCTCCGGGGCCCGCTGGCCGCTGGGCATGGCGGTCGAGGTCAAGCTGCGCGAGGCGACGCCGGTGACCGGCGGGCTGCTGTTCGAGATGCTCTCGGAACCGGTCAAGGCCGACCCCAACGCGCCCCGGCCGAGGCTCGGCGTCCGCCGCCAGTTCAAGGACGGCGGCAATACGCGCGGCGGTCCGCCCCGCAAGGGCGGCCCGGGCTTTTCGCGGACGCCGGGGAAGAGCGGCAAGGGTGGGGGCAAGCGGCGCTAGGCCTTCTCGCCCTCCCCCCTAATCCCGCTCATCCCGGCGACCCGAAGGGCGGCGAAGCCAATGCCGGGACCCAGTTCATAGAGCGCCATTGGCCAAGACTCGTGCCTTCAGGCACGGCTGAACCTGGCTGGGCCATGCACGGCCGTGCCCAAGGGCACGCTCAGTCGCCACCGAGCTCTACGAACTGGATCCCGGCATTCGCCGGGATGAGCGGAAGATAGAGGGGCATTAGCGCACAGGGATTGGCACTCGTCCCTTGCGAACCCCGCCGGTTCCCTGTCCCATGGGCCGATCCTGAAGGGGCCCGACCATGAAGCGACGCGCACTGCTCGCCACCACCTTAGCAACCCTCCTCGCCGCCCCCGCCCTGGCCAACGACTCCACCGCCGAACTCGCCGCCGGCGGGCTGATCCTGAAGACCACCGATAGCATCGAGATGCGGTCCGAGGACCTGTTCATCAGCCAGAAGGAAGTGGTCGTGAAGTACCGCTTCCAGAACACCTCCGCCGCCCCGGTCAGCACCCTCGTCGCCTTCCCGATGCCCGACATCGGCGGCGAAGGCTTCTTCGAGAGTGACAACGGCCTGCCGAGCGACGACGCCACCAACCTCCTGCAGTTCCACACCCGGGTCGACGGCAAGCCGGTGACCGCCCAGGTCGAGCAGAAGGCCCTGGTCAAGGGCGTCGACCGCACCGGCTGGCTCAAGGCCCATGGCATCCCGCTCGCCGCCCATCGGCCCGAAGCCGGCCAGGCGCTCGACGCGCTTCGCAAGGCCGACAAGGACGAGGCCGTGCGCCTCGGCATCGCCTGGATCAGCGAGTACGACGCCGGCAAGGGCTGGGAGTCGCACGCCGAACCGGCCTGGGTGCTGAAGACGACCTTCTACTGGACCCAGGTCTTTCCGGCCGGAAAGGTCGTCGAGGTCGAACATCGCTACAGCCCCGCCGTCGGCGGCAGCGTCGACACCATCGTCGGCATGTCCTCGCCCGACAATCCGGAGTTCCAGGCCAGCATCGACGCCGAGCGCAAGCGCTACTGTGTCGACCAGAGCTTCCTGACCGCCTTGAAGCGCAAGGCCACGCAGGCCGAGGGGTCGATGAGCGGCTATACGGAAAAGCGCATCGGCTATGTCCTGAAGACCGGCGCCAACTGGGCCAAGCCGATCGGCGACTTCCGCCTGGTGATCGACAAGGGCGCCGCCGACAACCTGGTCAGCTTCTGCGCCACCGGCGTGAAGAAGATCGCCCCGACCCGGTTCGAGGTGGTGAAGAAGAACTACACGCCGACCAGCGACCTCGAGATTCTCATCCTGGAGCCGATCCGCGTCGAGTAGGTCGCTTGTGCACCGCTTGTCGGATCATGGTCGTTGATTTGTCGCCCTGATGGCCGCCTGATGTCGCCTCGCAGCCCCTTGGTTGTTGGGCTTTAGACGTTGTTTTTATTGTATAATTTCAGGGGAGACCCTGCTATAATGATCGCTTCGTCGTTGCCGGCGCCTTCCGCTACGACAGACTTCCCCCAGCGCCGCCGGGGCCTAAACTATCCCGATGACGAAGCCGATCCTCGACCCCAACTACGATCCACGCAGCGACGGCGCCATGCGCGACGGCGGCAAGGCCATTCGCCCCCGTCACGCGGCGACCCTGATCGTCGTGCGGCGCGACGCGGCCAAGCCCCGCCTGCTGATGGGGCGGCGGGCCAAGGGCCATGCCTTCATGCCGTCCAAATGGGTGTTCCCGGGCGGCCGGGTCGACCGCGGCGATTTCACCGCACCCTCGGCCAGCGAGCTCGACCCCGAGGTCGAGGCCAAGCTGGCCCTGACCCTGCGCCACAAATCCCCCGCCCTGCCCCGCGCCCTGGCCATGGCGGCGGTGCGGGAGACCTTCGAGGAAGTCGGGCTGTTGCTGGCCAAACCGGCGCCCACCCGGCCCGGCGTCGGCGCCTGGCGTGAGTTTCTGGCCCAGGGCGCGGCCCCGGCCCTGGCGGCGTTGAAGTTCGTCGCCCGGGCCATCACCCCGCCCTATCGCCCCCGCCGCTTCGACGCCCGCTTCTTCATGGCCGACGCCGAGGCCCTGGTCAGCCTGGAGCGCCAGCCGGACTGTGGCGAACTGGACGAGATCGCCTGGGTCGATCTCGACGAGGCCCTGGCCCTGGACCTGCCCAACATCACCCGCTTCGTCGTCGCCGAGGTCGCCGAGCGGCTCTCGGGGGCCGAGCGGCCTGCCCCCTTCATGCGCTTCCTGCAAGGCGCCCGCCGGCTGGACTACCTGTGACCGAACCCAGGACCCTCCCCGTCCGGCCAAGGCATGCGGCCAGCCTGATCCTGCTGCGGGGCTCCGGTCCCAAGGCCGAGGTCCTGATGGGCAAGCGTCCCCGCAAGTCGCGGTTCGCGCCGGACGTCTTCGTCTTTCCCGGCGGGGCCGTCGATCCGGCCGACCGGGAGCGGCCGCGCCATCTGTCGCCGCTCTGCGTCCGCCTGACCCATGCGCCGGGCCGCCTGGCCGGGGCCCTGGCGGCGGCGGCGGTGCGTGAGACCTTCGAGGAGACCGGCCTGACCCTGCAGCCGGACGCGCCCCTGACCCTCGCTGCCCGCGCCATCACCCCGACCAACAGCCCGGTCCGCTTCCACGCCCGCTTCTTCCGCGCCGACGCCGCCGACATGACCGGAACCCTGGCCGACAGCGATGAGCTTTCCGAGCTTGCCTGGCGCCCGCTACCCGTCGCCAGGGCCCTGCCCCTGTTCGACATCACCGAGGCAATCCTCGACGCCCTGATGGCCGACGATCCGCCCTTCCTGTTCACCTACCGGCACGGCAAGGCGCGGCTGAAGACGCTGATCTAGGGGAGCGGTTTCGTCAGGTCGAACTCGACCCTGAAGTGGCGGTTCGGCCGGCGGAGCTCATAAACGTAGACCTTGTCGGTCACCTCGACGGCCCAGACGTTGGTCACCGAGGCCGGGTTGCTCTTCTCCTGGAACAGGGTCTTCGAGAAGCCATCCGCCGGAAACTCCTGCCTCAGCGCCGAGCCGGGGGTGGCGGTGTCGCCTCCGTACTGCGTGAGCACGTCCTCTGTCCCGTCCTCGTGACGGTGATCGTGCTTGAGCCGCAATTGGGTCGGGCTGACCCGGGTTATCACCCAGGTGCGGGAGCGGTCCTCGCCCACGGAGAACGGGATTCGCACCTCGTCCCCGGAACAGGTCGCGACTCGCATGACCAGCGGCTTGTCGGCGAAGTCCTTGTCGGCGGGGTCCGTCGTGACGACCCGCCCCTCGAAGGTCTTGCCGCAAAGGGCCTTCAGGCTGTCGAAAAACTGGCCCTGGGCGGGATTTCCGGCCAAGGCGGGGCTGAAACCGGCAAGAACGAGGGCGGCGGCGAGAAGGAAACGTTTCATCCGCCGACCCTATGCGCCACAGGCGTTGACTTCCAGCAATCCATGCGTATGTTCCGCGCCTCGCGAGAATTCGGCCCTGCGGCCATGAGGACAGTGTTATGGCCAAACCGGCATCCATCAAGATCCGCCTCAACTCCACGGCGGATACCGGCTTCTTCTACGTCACCAAGAAGAACGCCCGCACCAAGACCGAAAAAATGGTCCTGAAGAAGTACGACCCCGTCGTGCGCAAGCACGTCGAGTTCAAGGAAGGCAAGATCAAGTAGGCTGCCAAGCCACGCTTGATCCAAGCCTGTTTGCGAACGCCCGGCCTCACCGCCGGGCGTTTTGCTGTTCGGGGCTTAGCGCTTGCCCTTGGGCGGCCGGGTGCCGATGAACGGCTTCTGGGTGGTCGGCAGGCTCCAGAACAGCCCCAGCACCGCCAGGCCGAGCAGGCCCAGCATGGCCACCGTGATCAGCGTCAGGTGCGGCGCGTAACCCTCGCCGGGCAGGGTCTCGACATGGCGGAAGGTCGATCCCCAGAGGACCAGCAACATACCGCCCCATCCGGCGCTGAGCATGCGGGCCCGGGTACTGCTGCTCTCGCGCAGCACCAGCAGGCCGGCGATGGTCAGCAGGACGCCGATAAGCAGGTCATCGATCCAGAAAGGCCACCAAAGGCTGCTGATCGCCTGACGCACGACGCAGGCCACCACGGCGACCGGGCCGAGACAAACCGCGATCCAGGCGGACCTTGTACGAGTTTCCATCCCGCGCCCTTCCGCAATACGCTGTTAAGTTGCGCAATCGATGTCCGCGACTCTTCGCATTCGGTTTATGTCAGCCCGCTGAGAAATCCAGCGGATACTGCCCTCGCCTTGGGCATAGTCTGTCGGGACTACGACCAACCTGTGGATTGATACCCCGGTTCTCTCGGCTCCGGCTGTGCGCCGCAGTTCAGGCCGCGCGCGCGATCACCCGGTTGCGGCCGGCGTGCTTGGCCTCGTAGACCGCCCCGTCAGCCCGCTTGAGCAGGGTCTCGGGGGTGTCGAGGTCCGTGACGGTGCTTGCCACACCAACCGAGATGGTCACGGTCAAAAGCTCCTTGCCGCCGGCCACCCGGAACGGCGAGCCGGCCACATGCAGACGGATGCGTTCAGCGATCCGCTCGGCGTCGGCCAGGCGGGTGCCCGGCATGATGACCGTGAACTCCTCGCCGCCATAGCGGCAGGGCAGATCGACGGCCCGGACGTTGGTCGCCAGCCGCACCGCGAACTCGCGCAGCACTTCGTCGCCGGCGTCGTGGCCGAAGCTGTCGTTGATCTTCTTGAAGTGGTCGATGTCGATCATCAGGGCGGCCACCGGCTCGCCCCCCATGCTGGCCCGCTTCACCAGGGCGGCCAGCTGGGTTTCCATGTAGCGGCGATTGTGCAGGCCGGTCAGCTGGTCGGTGACGGCCAGTTCCAGCGAATGGTCGAGGTTCTGGCGCAGGAAGTCGGTGTAGCGTTTGCGCTTGATCTGCGTGCGGGCCCGGGCCGACAGCTCTTGCGGGTCGATGGGCCGCGTCAGGATGTCGTTGACGCCGATCTCAAGCGCCTTGACCAGGCGCGGCCGGTCGTCGGGATCGACGATGACCAGCACCGGCACATTGCGGCTGGCCTCGTCAGAACGCAGGGCCGCGCAGAAGCGCAATCCGTCGAAAGCCTTGGCGGCGGCGTTGACGATGATGATGTCGACCGGCCCGCGAGCGGTCTGCAGGGCCTTGTCGTAATCGCTCTCGACGACCGGCCGGTGCTCGACCGCCAGCTCGGCGGCGACCCGCTGGGACTGGCGCTCATTGTCGTCGACAATCAGGATGCGCCCGCCCACTCCGCCCAGGCGCGCGGCGGCGCCGGCGATAACGCCCATGCGGCGGCCCGATTCCTCGCGCTGGCGCAGTTCGTCGATGACCAGTTTCAGGCGGGTGAGGCTGCGCACCCGCGCGAACATCATCACGTCGTCGATGGGCTTGGTCAGGAACTCGTCGGCCCCGGCCTCGAGGCCCTCGATGCGATCCGACCGGCCGTCGAGCGCCGTGACCAGCACGACGGGGATATGGCGGGTTTCGGGATCGTCCTTGAGTCTTCGGCAGACCTGGAAGCCGTCCATGCCCGGCATCATGACGTCGAGCAGGACGATGTCCGGCTTCTCGGCGGCGGCGATGGCCAGCGCCGTCGGCCCATCACAGGCAGTCAGCACCTCGTAGTACTCGGCCGTCAGCTTGGCCTCGAGCTGACGAACGTTCGCCTCGATATCGTCGACTACGAGAATGCGTGCACTCATCGCCCTACCCCAGGAAGCGGCGGATGGTGTCCAGGAAGTGGGACACCGAAATCGGTTTGGAGATGTAGGCCTCGCAACCGCCTTCGCGGATACGCTCCTCATCGCCCTTCATGGCAAAGGCAGTGACGGCGATGACCGGAATATGGCTCAGGTCATCGTCTTCCTTCAGCCATTTGGTCACTTCCAGGCCGCTGATTTCGGGCAGCTGGATGTCCATCAGAATCAGGTCGGGCCGATGCTCGCGGGCCAGCGAAAGCGCGGACAGGCCCTCGCGCGTCTGAAGGGTTTCGTACCCTTGCGCGTCAAGCAGGTCGTGGAAGAGCTTCATGTTGAGCTCGTTATCCTCGACGATGAGGACCTTTTTCGCCATCTAGCGTTGGACCTTAGGACCGGAATGCGTGGGAAAAGGACTCACCTGAGCCGTTTCCATGCAGCCAGATCGCACGAATATCCTTAAGCCTGCGCTAATCGTGACCACACTCGAAACCCTCACCGCCGCCGAAGCCGCCCAGGTCGTTCCCATCGATCCGGCCAGGCCCCTGCTGATCGTCGACGTGGACGAGGTGCTGGCCCGGTTCATGGAGGGCTTCGAGACCTTCGTGGGCCGGCATGGCTACGAGATGCGGATCGATCGGTTCGCCCTGTTCCAGAACGTCTACAAGGCCGGCTCGAACGAGAGCGTGGACATGGCGACCGGCAAGGTGCTGTTCGACGACTTCTTCCGCGACGGAGCCGATGACCTGGCGCCGGTGGACGGCGCGGCGGCGGCGCTGGACCGTCTGAGCGCCGAAATGACCGTGCTGATCCTGACCAACGCCCCGGATCATGGCCGCGCCGCCCGCATGGGCTGGCTGCGCACCCACGGCCTGCACTATCCGATGATCATCAACAGCGGCCTGAAAGGGCCGATCGTGCGCGACCTGGCGGCGCGAACCAGCGGCAAGGTCGGTTTCATCGACGACCTCCTGCCCAATCTTGAGTCTGTTGCGTCGGACGCGCCGGATGTCGTGCGCTTCCAGATGATCGCCGACGCGCGGTTGCGCCCCTATGCCCCGACCGATCCGGCGCGCCATGTGTGGGCGGACGACTGGACAGGCATGGAGCCGGCGATCCGGGCGCACTTGCTCGGCTAGCGTCGAGGCGACGGCCTGTCCTCTGCGAAGACAGTCCCACTCCGCGGGTCCTGACACCTGAGGCGCCATTCCTGGTTGTCTATGCTGTAAGTCCCGCCTTCGTTGACTCCCGTTCGCTGGAAGCGTCATACTGCCGACGCGGGCCGGACAGGCCGCACCCGACAGTCCGCTTTTCTCAAACGCCATTCCAAAGGGCGCGACCCCCACGTCGCGTCGGGGGATCAGCCATGTCCACGCCGCAAACCGCTCAGGTCTTCATCACCAACACCACCGATGGAACGGCCCAGATCCAGCTGTGGCACAACAACAGTGACTACGGCACCGAGAGCGCGACCTGGACCGCGGCGCCGGGCCAGACCGTTGGGCCGCTGACTGTGCATTTC
>JANPKF010000757.1:0-2492 GCA_031425895.1 Caulobacteraceae bacterium
CAGAGTGTCGTCGCCCGTCCCGCCGTCGAGCAGGTCATTCCCCGCGCCGCCAAGCAGGTCATCGGCGCCCGAACCGCCGTAGAGCTTGTCGTTGTCGTCGCCGCCCTCAAGGGTATCGGCGCCGACCATGCCGTTCAGGACGTCAGCCCCGGCGCCGCCGATCAGCTCGTTGTTGAAGTTGTTGCCGTTGATCGTGTTGGCCTGGGCGTTGCCCGTGCCGTCCTGGGCGAAGGCCCCGACCAGATTGAGGTTTTCGACCCAGGCGCTCAGCACATAGCTGGTCGCCGTCGACCGGACGGTATCGAAGCCGCCGGTCGAGGTCTCGACGATCACGTCGCCGGCGCTGTCCACCGTGTAGGTGTCCGTGCCGTTGCCGCCTTCCAGAGTGTCGTCGCCCGTCCCGCCGTCGAGCAGGTCATTGCCCTCGCCGCCCAGCAGATGGTCGATGCCGCCGCCGCCGGAGATGTTGTCGACCCCCGCGCCGCCGTCCAGGGTGTTGGCCCCGTCGTTGCCGATGATGCGGTTGTTGACCGCGTTGCCCGTGCCGTTGATGTCGGCGGTCCCCGACAGGGTCAGGTTCTCGATCTGGCCGGTGAGGTTGGCGCTGTCGGCGTCGACCAGGCTGTAGGTGATCGCGCTGATCACCGTGTCGGCGGTCCCGGAAGTGTCGCTCACCACGTCGCCGGCGTCATCGACATAGTAGGTGTCGTTGTTGGCTCCGCCGGCCATGGTGTCGGCGCCCAGGCCCCCGTTCAGGATGTTGAGCGTGGCGCTGCCGGTCAGGAAGTCGTTGTAGATCGAGCCAATGACGTTCTCGATCGAGATCAGGGTATCGCCCTGCGCCCCGCCGCCCGAGGGGCTGTTGGTGCTGGTGGTCAGGTTGACGGTCACCGCCGCGTTGGAGCCGGTGTAGTCGACGGTGTCGAAGCCGCCGCCGCCGTTCAGGGTGTCGGCGCCAAGGCTGCCCTCGATCAGGTCGTCGCCGCCCAGGGCCAGGACGGTGTCGTCGCCGGTCAGGCTGCCGCGGGTCGCCCCGAACAGCGCCGTGTAGGCGGCGGCGGTAAAGACGTCATTGCCCTCGGTGGCGATGGCCGCCGAACGCACGAACAGCAGGCTGGAGAGGCCCGGGTCGTGGTCCGAAATCTGGGTCGAGAACTCGGAGTTGATGTGGACGATATCGTACTGGGCTCCGACCAGCAGGTCGAGGGTGGCGATGATGTTGTCCAGCGCCTGGGCGTTGCCGTCGAAGCTGTAGCTGTAGCGCTCTTCCGGCGGCAGCAGCTCGATCAGCGCCTTCAGCACCTGGGCGCCAGTGACGAAGGTGCTGGGCGTGTTGCCCGAGCCGGCGACCAGCCGCTCGATCTCGCCGGTGATGATCTCGATGACCGGGAAGATCTGGAAGTCGTTGAAGTCACCCAGGGCGATGATCTTGTCGTTCAGCGGGTTTCCGTCGGCCAGGATGCCGTCGATGAACACCTTGACCGCCTCAGCCTGGCCCTCGCGCTTGACCGAGCTCGAGTTCAGCGGCTCGCCGTAGTATTCGCTGTCGAGGTTGGAGCCGATCAGGACGGCCGAGCCGCCCTTGCTGCTGAAGTGGCTGTTGATCACCCAGAAGCTGCCGCCCTGCGTCTCGGTGTAACCGGCCGGGGTGAACTCGATCGGGATCGACTTGCGAGTGGCCGAGAAGTCGGCGTCGCCCGTGCCGATGCGGTCGGCGGTCGGGAACTTGGAGATGAAGGCGTTGGAGGTGGCGACCAGGCCGTTGCCGGCTGTCGGGGTGACGGCGGTGGCCTGGGAGAGGAAGGCCACCTGGATGTTGCCACCCGGCGCGCCGCCTTCGGTGTCATCCACCGGATCGGACAGGATGCCGTAGTACTGCACGCCGGTGCGGGCAAAGATGGTGTCGATGAGCTGGGTCATCGTCAGCACGGCGTCGCCGGCGCCCGTGGTGCTGGTGCCGTTGAAGTCCTGCAGTTCCTGCAGGCCGATGATGTCGGGGGTCTTGAGATTGGTCCCGATGGCGTCGGCCAGGTTGTTCAGGGTGGTCTGGGTGGTGACGCCGTCGCCGCCATTGAAGGTCAGCGGGGCCAGGTTGCGAACGTTGAAGGTCGCGATCGTCAGACGGTCGAGGTTCTCCTCGATGGTGGTGACTTCCCGCACCAGGGTGGAAGCGTTGAAGGTCACCGCCTCCGTGACGTTGACGTCGTAGAATCCGAAGCCGTAGCTGACCACGCCGGTGACGTCTCCGTCGCCGCTTACGGTCTGGCCGGTGCTGGTGATGGCTCCGATGGAGCCGCCCAGCGCTTCGTCATCGAGCTGGATGCGCTCGGGGTTGAAGTCGAAGATCTTGTCGGCCGGCAGAGTGCCGTTCGGGCTCTCGTCGCTGATGGTCAGGCCGCCCCGGTCGTTGGCGCTGGCGTTGTCGCCGACGTCCATGGTCGCCACGACCTCGCCATTGCTGGACTTGAACGGGGTGGTGGTGCGGACATCCT
>JANPKF010000758.1:0-7249 GCA_031425895.1 Caulobacteraceae bacterium
TTCTGGCTGGCCATCGGCGTCGCGATCGGCGCCGGCCTGGGGGCGGCGATGCAGGCGGGCGCCTTCAGCCGGAAAAAGGGCAAGGGACAGTCAGGCGATGGCGGAATCATCGACGGCGGCTCGAGCAGTGGGTCGCGGAGCAAGGACAACGATTCCAGCGACAGCGACGATGGCGGCGGCGATGGCGGTGGTGACGGCGGTGGCGGGGGTGACTGACAAGCCAGCGTCGAATTGGCGAGAGGCCTGGCGGCCTCTATTGTTCCTGCTGGTCGTCGCCATCGGCGCGGCTGGCGCCGTCGCCTTCGCTGTCGGCGAGGGTCTGACACGGGAAATCGGCGGGGGCGCTATCGGGGTCAGTCTGGTGCTGATTCCGGGCGTCTTCCATGTCGCCTTCCTGGCGTCGGGGTTCAGCGCCGCGTCCCGCGCCCGCAATCGGAAGCGGGGTCCGTTCGACGGCAGCAATACCCGCTACTTTGACGCCAACCACGACGAGGGTTTCGACCTCGACAGCGCTCGTCACCGCAACGACGACCGCCTCGGTCTCTGAGCCGCCGGTCCTTCTGGACTTGTTAAGCCGACCGACGGAGACTCAGGCGTCATGAGCAAGGCGCCCACCATCGAGATCGCGGGCCGGGCCATCGGGCCCGAGCATCCGCCGTTCGTCATCTGCGAGCTGTCGGGCAATCACAACGGCAGCCTGGAGCGGGCGCTGACCATGATCGACGCGGCGGCCGAGACCGGCGCCGACGCCATCAAGATCCAGACCTACACCGCTGACACCATCACCCTCGACGTCGACCGCCCTGAGTTCAGGATCAAGGGCGGGCTGTGGGACGGCCGGTCACTGCACGAGCTCTATCGCGAGGCCCAGACGCCTTACGAATGGCACGCGGCGCTGTTCGAGCGGGCGGCGAAGCGGGGGGTGATCCTGTTTTCCAGCCCGTTCGACGAGACGGCGGTGGACCTGCTCAGCGGGCTGGATGCGCCGGCCTACAAGATCGCCAGCTTCGAGGCCGTCGACCTGCCGCTGATTCGCTATGCGGCGGCCAAGGGCAAGCCGCTGATCATCTCCACCGGCATGGCCACTGCGGCCGAGATGGCGGCGGCGCGGGATGCGGCGCTGGAGGCCGGGGCGGCGGGGGTGGTGTTGCTGCACTGCGTGTCCAGCTATCCGGCGACCTTCGCCGACGCCAATGTGCGGACGGTGGCCGACATGGCGGCGCGGTTCGATTGCCCCATCGGCCTGTCGGACCACACGCCGGGCACGGCGGCGTCCGTGGCGGCGGTGGCCATGGGCGCCTGCGTTATCGAAAAGCACTTCACCCTGGCCCGGTCCGACGGCGGGCCGGACGCCGCCTTCAGCCTGGAGCCCGCCGAGTTCGCCGCCCTGGTACGCGACTGCAAGGACGGCTGGGCGGCGCTGGGGCGGGCGCATTACGACGTGCTGGGTTCCGAGAAGGCCAACATCCAGTTCCGCCGCTCGCTGTACGTCACCGCCGATGTTGCGGCTGGCGAGGTGTTGAGCCGGGCCAACGTTCGCTCGGTGCGGCCGGGGGCCGGACTGCCGCCGGGCGAGCTGGACAGTGTGCTGGGCCGGCCGGCGACGCGGGCGCTGACGCGGGGCGAGCCGCTCAGCCGGGACATGGTCGGTTGAAACTGATGGTCGACGGCCTGCTGGCCGACATCGCCCGGGCCGAGCCGGCGATGACGCCGGGGCTGCGCGATCTGCGCCGCGGCTGGTCGGCGATGCTGAAGGGCGCGTCGGCGGCCGAGGTGCTGGCCCTGGCCCATGTCTTCCATGATCGCCTGCCGCAGGCGCGGCGCTGGCTGGCCCATGAGCTGATCCGCTTCCATCGCGAAGCCTTCGCGGCGTACGGCGGAGTTGTGGCCGAGCGCATGGCCGGCGGGCTGTCCAGCTGGCAGGCGGTGGACGCCTTCGGGACGATCCTGTCGGGACCGGCCTGGGCGGCCGGGCGGATCACCGACGGCCAGGTCGAGGCCTGGGCGGGCTCGGAGGATCGCTGGCTGCGCCGACTGGCGCTGGTCTCGACGGTCAAGGCCGGTGGAACGGGGCGGACGCTCGGCGTCTGCGAACGGCTGGTCGCCGACCGCGACGACATGGTGGTCAAGGCCCTGTCCTGGGCCCTTCGGGAACTCGGCAAGCGCGACGCCGCGGCGGTCGCGGGCTTCCTTGAGACGCGCCCGGTGGCGGCACGAGCGCGGCGGGAGGTGACGGCCAAGCTGACTACCGGCCTCAAGTCGGGTGGTCGACGTACGGCGCCGGTTCCTTAACCGATCGCCGTTACGTTGTACCCATGTTCGGTATGGCAAAGCGCAGGGCGGCAGCCCGGTCTGATGGCAGGCGCGATGGCGCGGGCCGGCTGGGAATCGTGCCTCTGGCCATCATCACCACCGTCGTGATCGTGCTGTGCGCCGCCTTCGTGTTTCGACAAAGCGCGATGACGATCAAGGAGGTCATCGAGGTTCGGGAACAGAAGGTCCTGACCCAGGGCATCGCCCGACGGCTGGTCCAGCTGAACGAGGATATCGCCTACGTTACGATCTGGAGCGAGGCCTATGAGCGCTCGGCCCTGCGATACGACCCTGTCTGGGTCCACGAGAACTACGGCGGGTACTTCACCGGCCACATGCGGCACGACCTGACCCTGATGGTCGGGGCCGACGGCCAGGTGGTCTATGCTTCGGAGCAGGGCAAGGCCGTGCCGGTCGCGCGGTTGGCGGGGTTCGCCCGGGCGGCCGCGCCGCTGTTCGACAAGGTCCAGGCAGAGACCGGCCGCCAGGGCCAGGCTCTGGACCGGGCGCGCTATCGTCATGCCGAGGCGATCGTTTCGCAAGGCGGCAAGGCCTGGATGGTCGCCGCCGGCTCGGTGGCGCCCCAGAAGGACTGGAGCGGCAAGCTGTTGACCGGCCCCGAGCCGGTCGTCGTTTCCGCCATCGAAATGGACGCCGCCTTCCTGGGCGATCTGCAGGCCGACTACGACCTGAAAGGCCTGCGCCTGCTGGCGCCCGGCCAGACGGCCCGGACCGGCATCGTCCTGAATGACGTCAACGGCGCCCCCGTCGCTTCCCTCGGCTGGACGCCGCTCACGCCGCGTCAGGCGGTGCTCAGCAAGGTCGGCTGGGCCTTCGTGGCGATCGGGACGATGCTGGCGCTGCTGATCATCCTGTTGATGCTGCGGATTCGCGCCGTCGCCGAAGAGCTGAAGACCGCCGCCCGCGCCGCCCGCGCCGCCGACCATGCCAAGAGCGTGTTCGTGGCCAATATGAGCCACGAGATCCGCACGCCGTTGAACGCCGTGCTCGGCATGGCGCAGGTCATGGAAGGCGACGAGTTGCAGCCGCGCCAGCGCGAGCGCCTGGGGCTGATCCGGGAGGCGGGTCACACCCTGCTGGGCGTCCTCAACGACGTGCTCGACATGTCGCGCATCGAGGCCGGCCAGCTGAGCATTGCCGAAGCGCCGTTTGAACTCGAGACCCTGGCGAGGGGCGTGCTCGGCGGCTTCGACGGGCAGGCCTCGGCCAAGGGGCTGGCGCTTGATCTTGAGCTGCGTGTTGATGGCTGGTGGAAGGGCGATGCCCAGCGCATTCGCCAGATCGTCAGCAACCTGGTCTCCAACGCCGTCAAGTTCACCGAAGGCGGCGCCGTCCGGCTGGTCATCGAGACCACGGCGGAGGGCCTGCGTTTTGCGGTCGAGGATACCGGTTCCGGCATCTCCCCCGAGACCCTGGCCAGCCTGTTCGCCCGCTTTGCCCAGGCCGACGCCTCGATCACCCGCCGGCATGGCGGCACGGGGCTGGGCCTGGCGATCAGCCGTGAACTGGCCGAGCTGATGGATGGTCGGCTGACCGCCACCAGCCGGCCGGGCGAAGGCAGTTGTTTCGTGCTCGAGGTTCCGCTGGCCCGGGTGGCGGCGGAGGCGCCGGCGCAGATCCCGGCCGCGCCGGCCCTGCTGGAGGGCGTCGTGCGCATCCTGGCGGCCGAGGACAACGCCGCCAACCGCCGGGTTCTGGCCGCCCTGCTGGAGCCTCTGGGCGCGGAGCTGACGCTGGTCGAGGACGGCCGGCAACTGGTCGAGGCCTGGTCGGCGTCCGGCGCCGACGTCATCCTGGCTGACATCCAGATGCCGGTCATGAGCGGGCTGGAGGCGGCGCGGGCGATCCGCAGCGCAGAGGCGGCCGGCGGTCTGGTCCGCACGCCGATCATCGCCCTGACCGCCGATGTGATGAGCGACCAGGTCGCCCTGTACCTGGCCGCCGGCATGGACGGTCACGTCGCCAAGCCGATCCAGATGGCCGCCCTGTTCGCCGCCCTGCAGGCGGCGCTGGAGCCGGCGGGCGAGCAGCAGGCGCTGGCGGGTTAGCCTCCCAGCAGGCGCAGAACCGCCTCGGCGACCCGGCGCGCACCGTCGCCATCGCAGACGTCGGCCGCGGCCAGGGCCATGCCGGTGCGCAGGCGGTCGTCGGCCAGCAGGCGGGCAAGATCCTCCTCGAACAGGCCGGCGAAACCGGCGGCGCCGACCTCCAGGGCCATGACCGCCCCGACGCTTTCGAGGGCCCGGGCGGCGGGGCGCTGGTTGTCGGCAAGGATCAGCTGCAGGGTCGGCAGGGCCAGCACGCAGCGCTCCCAGCTGCTTGACCCGCCACCGCCGACGGCGAGATCGGCGGCCGCCGTCAGGGCGGCCATGTCGCGGCTGTCGATGTGCAGGGTCAGTTGCGGATAGACCAGGGCCAGGGCCTGGACCTTCGACAGGCTCGGGCCGGCGGCGCCCATCACCACATCGATGGTCAGGTCGCCGGTCATGGGCAGGAGCAGCTCCAGCACCCTGGCGGTGACGCCGCCATGATCGCCGAGACCGAGCGAGACCAGCAGCCGGCGCGGCGGCGTTCCGGCCGTGCGGCGGGCGAGGGCGGCGGGGCGCAGGGCCGCGAACTCCGGCCGGACCGGGGCGTGGGCCGGGCCGAGCAGGAGCTGCGCATGGGCCGGCAGCAGGC
The DNA here is from genome assembly GCA_031425895.1 of Caulobacteraceae bacterium. Lineage (GTDB taxonomy): Bacteria > Pseudomonadota > Alphaproteobacteria > Caulobacterales > Caulobacteraceae > Caulobacter. The sequence continues at coordinate 5,014 of JANPKF010000758.1, forward strand.
CGACATAGTCCGCCGACTCGCGGGCCGGGCCGCTGTCCAGCACCAGGTCGGCGCCCAGCGGACGGTCTGCCAGGTCGTCGATGACCAGCACCGGGCGGGCGCCGGCGGCGGCGCGGTGGTCGTCGGCGTCGAGGCCGTAGTGGTCGAAGACGACGAGCTCGGCGCCGGCGGTCCGCACGGCGGCGACGATGCGGGGGCCTTCGGTGGAGGCGGCCCAGACGCGGTGGATATCGGGCGCGAAGGCCTCCAGCACGGCGGTCACCGCCGGCGGGCAGAGGAAGCTGACCGTCGCGCCCCGGGCCTCAAGGGCTCTGGCCAGGGTCAGCGACCGCATCACATGGCCGCCGCCGACCTCCGGGCCGGCATTGCAGACGAACAGGACCCTCATGCCCGGCGGTCGCCGCCGTAGCTCATCAGCTCGGGCCGGGAGCGCACGAAGGCGCGGATGGCGTCGGAGGTGAAGGCGCGGTCCTTCGGGTAGAGGGCGTCATAGACGGCGGCGGTGAAGGCGTAGTCGTCGGGCCGGTCGACGGTCCAGCGCACCTCGCCCTCGTCGGTCGGCTGGCTGTGGTAGGCGAGGCGGAACTGGTCCGAGCGATTGTAGATGCCCCAGGTGACGTGCTCGCGCTCTTCCTGGGTGGCGGCCAGGACGCCGGCCTGGCGCAGGGCGGCGGCGGTCATTACCTCGACGTCCAGGCCCTTGGGAAAGGTGCGGTGCGGCGGGGTGTTGCTGGCGTAGTCGGCGCCGCTTTCCTGGAAGACGGTGATGGTCTCGTCGATGACGTCCGGATCGGCGAACGGGCAGTCGGCGGTGAGGCGGACGACGGTGTCGGCCGGCCAGGCGGCGAGGGCCCCGAGGAAGCGGGCGAGGACGTCGTCCAGCGGGCCGCGGTGGCAGTCGATCCCTTCGCGGCGGGCGGTCTTTTCGATGACGTCGTCGCCGGGGTTGGCGCTGGTGGCGACGACGATGCGGTCGATCCTGCGCGAGCGGGACAACCGCTCGATCTGCCGCACCATCATCGGCGCGCCGGCCAGCGGCATCAGCACCTTGCCCGGCAGCCGGGAGGAACTCATGCGGGCCTGGAGGATGGCGAGGATCATGCCGGCGAGGCTAGGGCGTGTCGCTGCGGGCGTCCATGCGGCTGAGGATCTCCCCCGCCAGCCTGTCGGTCTCGCGCAGGGGCTCGTAGGTCCAGCCGTGGAAGGCGCCGCCCCAGGGGCGGGCGGCGCCCCTGGCTTCCAGTTCGTCGTGCAGGAGACGGAACTTGAGGTGCTGGCCGTCCATCTTGACGATGAAGACGGGCTTGCCGGTGCTGGCGGCTTCGGTGGCCATGTTGGCGCTGTCCTCGGTGACGAGGATGAAGTCGGCCGCTTCAAGGAAGGCGAAGTAGGGGTTGGCGCCCTCGCCGTTCCAGATGATGCCGGGCAGGTCGGCGAGGCGGGCGGCGAGCAGGTCGCGGGCCTTTTGCGGCGTGCGGCGGGAGAAGGTCATCAGCAAGCTGCCGCCTTCCTGTTCCATGGGCAGGACCAGGCTGTTGGCGATGGCGGCGGCGCGTTCCTGGCTAAGGTCGAAGGCCTTGGACTTGCCGCCGACCAGCACGGCGACGCGCGGGTGGGGCAGGGGGTCGATCTGGTCCGCGAAGGCGGCGTAGTCGGCCTTGAGGCGCTCGGGGCTGAGGCGGTGCGGCGAGCCGGTGATGGAGACGACGTTGTCGCCCTTGACCCGGTCGTGGTTGGGCGGAGCGACGAGGTCGAAGAAATGCAGCGGGGTGCGCGGGTCCTGGATCTGGACAACGAAGGTCTTGCCGCCCGTCCAGCGGCGCATGCGGATCGACAGGGGCAGGGTGGCGCGGCCGGCGGCGATCATGAGGTCCGGCCAGGGCGGGGCGAAGTCGTTGCCGCGCAGCCAGCGCCGGGGCAGCAGGTTCAGCCACCAGGGCAGGCGGCCGATCTGGCCGGCCCAGGCGATGCGTTTGACGACGACCTGGGCATTGCGCTGGCGGGCCACGGCGTCGGCCAGGCCGACGGCCTGGGCCTCGATGCCGGCCCGACCGTCGGACACCGCCCAGATGACGATCGGCGGCGGCCCGGATTTCTTCGCGCGCGGCGGTTGGCTCATGGGGCGACCTTCAAGACCTGATCGACCATTTAGGCAAGCAGAAGGGCGGCCGTGAGACCGCCCTGCCTAACTTCAATGGCGATCCGTGGACCTAGAGCCACTCGACCTTGAGGATTT